>CAYLSW010000221.1:0-3816 GCA_964386145.1 uncultured Lentimicrobiaceae bacterium
TCTCACCTCAAGCAGGGCGAAACGAAACATCTGGAATAGAGCGGGACGTAACAATCAGTTGACTTGATCCATCTGTTGACGTGCCTGGCGTCATCAGGATCTCCGCAATCGACAAAAAACATGGCTTGCGCTTTGAAATACAGAAACAAGGCCGGAGAACCGGACCCTGTTGAATTCATGGTTGGAAAAGAAGCGTTAGCCAAGGAAGCAGCTAAATCACCATTTGATGATTCCTATTTCAAGTTAGAATATGTCAAGTTAATGAGTGAAGAACCGTTTGTAGCATTGTTCGGGGGCGGTCCGAATCTGTGGGAAAGCTCGCTGGTGACGCCCGATCTCATGCCGAATATTACACCATTGAAGATCAACGGCTGCATAGTTAATGACATCTATGATGAATTTTCACCAATCGACATCAAGCCGTGGGAATGCCTCGAATATGTCGGGATTGTCAGAAATGATGATCTATACAATTTCCTCACGGGAGAAGATGTAGGGGAACCTGATGTGGATGCCTGGATCATGCTGAATAGCGATGATCGTTCAAACAAGAAGGGCTTAAAAGAGAAGAAAAAGAAAGATGACAAGGAGAAAGAAGATGCTGTCTCTGAAAGGAAAAAGGTTAATCTGTCAAACTTGACGCAGTTTGAGTGCGTCCATTCAAATATCCCCTTTTGCGGAAGCTTCATTGTTAAACAAAAGAACACATCTGATGAAGTGTTCAAAATAATGCAGGGACTTGTCCTTCTTGGGATAAAGGATGTAAGAACGCAGCAGTTAGGTGGTCTTGTCCGTAATGGATGGGGAATGATGGATGTAAGGATGGAAACGAATGGCGATTCTGATGAGTGTGAAAATGCAGCTCTCAATTACATTGAGGAAAAGGTTGAGTATGACGCGCTTATGCATGCATTCGGAATGACGCTTAAACCTGTCGCCAAAGGGATTCGTTAGAATGAACTCTTTTCGTATCGAATTCCAATTGGGAACCCCTGTCGTTGATTTCGGGGAACCCATACACATTGATGCATTGCTTGGATCAGTCAATAACGGTGATCATGGCCTGACAACTAACTGTGGTTTTACTCTTGGGTCACATCTCTTTTTTGTGGACCACCCTATGATTGACGGAGCACGCATTAACAACATGGATTTACAGAGAAACATCAGGGGTTGGACAAGAAGATTAGAACATTTCCTGTGCGCCAGTGAATACATCCGAGAAGATGGCGTTCTCGGGAAGAACCGCATTGGTCGATTTTCAAAAACACCATCTATTGCATCCGGTAAACGTAAAAATTACGGCGGCTCAATTGATTCCCAAATTCATGCAAGATGGCATTCTGTTGCTGTGGCATGGGGTTGCGGTGATATTGATAAAGTTGGAAGACTAACCAAAATGATTTCCAATATTGGCCCTAAGCGAAGGCTTGGATATGGCGCTGTCTTGTCAGTGAAGATTGTTCTGGATAACAATGCCAAGACATATGCAATGCTCCGAGCACTCCCTGAGCATGTGAAGATACCTGAAGGCTTTTCCTTTGCTCCCGTATTTACAGCCACGAAGGGACCATATTGGGATTCATCCAACAGAGAAACTGCTCAGGTATACGTCGGACAGTGCCCAATTAATTTTGATCAGTTAAGTATCAACACATCGTTAATGCATGTTTTCAACTAGATGCCAGATACCAACCTATGAATCCAAATTCCACAATTAATCCCAATGTTAAAAGGAGCAGCATTATGCCTAACCCTAAAAAGTGGGTACATAAAACGTTAATGGTGACATCAGAAATAATGTCATTCCTCAATGAGAAGCCCGGCAAGAGAGCCAAGGAATTGCTGCGAGAAGCTATCGAAAGGGGAGTGTCTCCATCAAAAGCCCCCGTTGGCTCATATAAGCTGCCTATCAGATTTTCAGCAGAAAAATTTCAGCTTGTAAAAGACATGAAGCCAGCGAAAATGTCGGGATTGATCCTCACCTTAATTCGCACAAAACAACAGTCAAAAACACAAAAGAAAAAATATTCGACAGACAAGCTATCGTTCCATTTCGGCAGGGTGCTGAGGCCTACCCAGGAACAAATGATTCCAGAAGCTTTAAGGGCTCTTGCAAACGGAAAAATCATCGCTATCGAGGCATCAACAGGATCAGGGAAAGGAACTGCACTTCTCGGCGCAGCCGTCCTTGACGGGCGCCCTGCCCTTGTGGCAGCACCAACAATCAAAATTGTTC
Organism: uncultured Lentimicrobiaceae bacterium; assembly: GCA_964386145.1. Taxonomy (GTDB): domain Bacteria; phylum Bacteroidota; class Bacteroidia; order Bacteroidales; family F082; genus Sulfidibacterium. The sequence continues at coordinate 2,240 of CAYLSW010000221.1, forward strand.
GACAACTAATATCCGAATACAAGAAAATCAGCGTGCCACATGATTTTTCCGTCGTGATGGGAAAACAATCATTCGTTTCTGAAACTCTACTAAAACAATACAAGGATGATCTGTCGCTTGAACAATGGGCTGAAATCGAACGCTGGATACAATCTCCGATAACGGATGTCACCGAAACTCCGTGGCTGGTAGAGAGTATGGTGTCGTTTTGCAAAACCATTCCCGAGGCATTCGCCCAACAATGCTCGCTCATGCACCTGCATACAGTTAATGGTGAGGACGACAAGGATGATAGGGGCATGCTCGCCTGGCGCGATAGTCTGAGGAGGGCACATGGCAACTCAAAGATCATCTTTTGCACGCATGCCATGCTGGCCGTGGATATTCTGTGGCGTCTATGCGAAACGAAAATGGACGAGACCCAGAGGAATCTTTTTGATCAACAGCTAAATGAAGCTGTTGAAATTTATCGGACCATTTACTCGGGCGGGATTTCTGAGGCGAAAAAGAAAAATCTCGAAATGAGCAGAATCTTCCAGAATGTCGCCAATGAGCGAGGTGAAAAGAGTACCGGTATGTTCGGTCACAGAGTGCTATATATTGATGAAGCTCACTCGCTGGAACAATCAATTGCAAATTTCTTTTCAAACAGTCTGTCTCTTTCCAGTGCGTTAAGTATTGTCAAAAAAGCTAACCTCGACAACAGCAAAATGAAAAAGATATTCGATGAGCTGGTTGAAAATGGGGAAACCCTGGAGTCAGTATCGGATATGGCCGTTACTGATCATTCAGACATGCATAAATTGCTTATTCAATTCAAAAAGGCTTTGTCCGTGTGTGTAAATAAAACAAAGAAAAACAATAGCCCTGAATATACAAAATTGTTGAATCTCAGGAAATCCGTGGACAAGGCAATGGATGGCAATGGCAACCATGTGATATATATCAATTTCTCCGGTTCATATAAATACCCGCGCATTATTAGCGGACGTAAAAATCTCGGACTTGAGCTTGGTATCCTTTGGGGATCCGTGCCAGCAGCTTTTCTCGTGTCAGCAACTTTGTCCGCCCCTCTGCGTGGATACGAATATGTTAAGGACACATTGTTTCTCCCTGAGAAAAGGTCAGTAATGGGGAAGAAAGCCGAAGCCCCATGGCTCAGAAGCAATGTTACGGTGCATACCCCATCCCCGTCAGGATCATGGCTGTGCCGACCGAAGGAAGAAGACCCCATTGATAGGTGGATAGGACAAATAGCTGATGTGATCGACAGGGTAGCCAAATCTGCGGTCGGCGGAACATTGGTTCTATGTACGTCATACGAAATCATTAAACTAATTTCAAATATGGTATCCACTACGACATATCGACAACTTATCATACAAAACGGAACCTCATCTTTCGAGGCCAATGAACAATTGTTCCGAACACGCAAACGCCCAATATGGCTGGCGACAGGTAAAGCATGGATTGGCCTGGATCTGTGTTCCGATACAAATGATCAATTGCTGACCGACCTCGTTGGTAAGTTCTCAATAAGTTGAGGTAAAGGGTTGCCGAATTGCAAAAACCAATTA
>CAYLSW010000222.1:0-3816 GCA_964386145.1 uncultured Lentimicrobiaceae bacterium
CCGGAAACCGGTTGTCCTGCAAAGCCATATCGATATGGTTTGTGAGAAAAACAGTGACGTAGACCATGATTTTGAAAACGACCCCATCGAAGCATACATCGAAGACGGCTGGGTTACTGCCGGTGGCACCACTCTTGGCGGCGACGATGGTATTGGCGTAGCCACAGAGCTGGCGCTACTTGATTCCGGCGATATTGAACACGGCCCCATAGAGTGCCTGTTTACCGTGGACGAAGAAACCGGCCTTACCGGCGCTTTCGGGCTGAAACCGGGTTTTTTGCAAAGCGATATTCTTCTCAACCTCGACTCGGAAGACGAAGGTCAGCTTTACATCGGATGTGCCGGCGGTCAGGATACACTGGCCTGGCTTCCTTACCAAAAGCAGGCTGTTCCCGATGGCTACGAAGCACTCAAAGTCATGGTTTCAGGGCTGAAAGGCGGACACTCAGGAGATGATATTAACAAAGGACGAGCTAACGCCAACCAGTTGTTAAACCGATTTTTGTGGACATACAAAGGTGAATTTGACATGAAGCTTGCTGTTTTTGACGGCGGCAACTTAAGAAATGCCATTGCCCGTGAAGCTTTTGCAGTGGTGGTAGTTCCCAAAGAAAAGGCTCAGCTTTTGATTTCCGAAGCCAAAGGTTTTGAAGAGATATACAAACACGAATACCACGCCACAGAACCCAACCTGAGTTTTTCGGCTATCGAAGCCTCCCTGCCCGACACGGTAATTAGCGATGATGATTTCGCCAAACTAACCAACTCACTTTATGCCTGCCCTCACGGTGTTATCGCCATGTCGCAGGATATTCCGAACTTTGTGGAAACTTCTACCAACCTGGCCTCGGTGAAGTTTGAAGAGAATGACATCCTCATCACCACCAGCCAGCGCAGCTCGGTGGAATCAGAAAAAGACGATGTCACCAACAAAGTGGTGAGTGTTTTCAATCTGGCCGGAGCACGCAGCGAAACTTCTGACGGTTATCCGGGCTGGACACCCAATCCCGACTCCGAAATTATGGAGCTGACCAAAAGTACTTACCAAAAGCTTTTCGATGTGGAGCCTAAAGTACTGGCAATTCATGCCGGCCTGGAATGTGGTCTAATCGGCGATAAATATCCCGCAATGGATATGATTTCTTTCGGGCCAACACTCCGTGGCGTACATTCACCTGACGAAAAGCTGGAAATCGCCTCTGTGGAAAAATTCTGGAAACTCACTCTGGAAGTATTGAAAAATATTCCTGTAAAAAATTAAAAAGCAGACTTGTTTCACAGGCATCATGTCCAAAAAGCTAAGACAATTTCTCACCGTTTCACTGTTGTTGGTTTTTATTACACCAACAGCAGTGAAACTATTGGACGATGCATTTCATCATCATGTATTTTTCCATAGTAAGGTAAAAAACAGCGAGGTATGGCACACTTTTCACCGCACATGTCCCATACCCGGCTTTACGTTATCCTTTTACACTATTCAAAAGCAGATTCATAAAAAAGAAAAGCGCACCTTCTATGCAAAAGTCTTTATAAACTTTATTCCCGAATTATTTTCTACTGAATTAAATTACTCTACTTTATTACGTGCTCCTCCTTTATTAGCCAGTACCCTATAGCAACCACAAAAGAAGTGGTTAACCGGATTGTCTAATAAAATACGTAATAAAATGAAAATAAAACTTCTCATTTTCTTTTCCGTGTTTCTTATATTAAAAGTAAACGCGCAAAACAGCATCACCGGACGCATAACGGATGCCGGCACTCACGAGGCTCTCCCGGGTGTCAACATTATTATCAACGACCTCTCATTGGGAACTGTAAGCAGCAACAGCGGACAATACCAAATCAACAATATCCCCAACGGGCGGTTCTTCGTTACCTTTTCTTTTGTCGGCTACGAAGACCAGACAAAAAAAGTTGATTTCCGGGGAGATAAAATCAGCATCAACATCAGGTTGAAACCCATGGTCATTCAGGGGCAGGAGGTAGTGATTACCGGAAATTTTACCGGAACGCAACACGAAAATACCGTTAGAATAAGTTCTCTGGAAACGAAAGACATCACACAGGTTACACAACCATCATTTATGGCTTCCCTCGAAGAAGTTCCAGGTGTCAGCATGATTTCCAAAGGGCCGGGCGTTGGGACGCCTGTCATCCGCGGGCTTTCTCTGAGCAACGTGCTGGTACTGAACAAAGGTATTCCCATGGCCAATTTTCAGTTTTCCGAAGATCATCCATATCTGATTGATGGACTGGGTATTGGCAGAGTTGAAATCATTAAAGGGCCTGCTTCACTTATGTACGGATCGGGCGCTGTGGGAGGTGTCATTAACCTTGTAGCTGAACCTGTCGCCCGTGAGGGAAGTATAGAAGGAGCCGTTAGCATGAAGGTTTTCAGCAATACGATGGGAACGCTTTCCAGCGTGGAGGTAAAGGGTAACCACAAAGGTTTTGTCTATGGCGCTGGTACCGAAATAAACAGCAACAAAGATTTTATTCAGGGTGGAGGCGCCACGGCATTCAATACCCGGTTCAACACACACAGTATAAAGTTAAATGCCGGTATCATAAAAAGAATCGGCAGCTTTCGTCTCTTTTATGACTACAACCGTTCCAAACTTGGCATGGCCGTCCCTCCGGCTCTGGCACTCGTAAAGGAAGATGGCCGGAGAAACAACATCTGGTATCAGGATTTAGCCGACCAGTTACTTATCTCAAAAAATAAGATTTTCCTGGGCAACCTCAAACTCCGGGCCGACTTCTCCTACCAAAACAACTACCGGAGGCTGCAAGGTTCTCCACTCACACCGGTCAGAGAGCTGGTAAACATGCGGCTAAAGACATTTACCTATCGCCTCAAAAGCGTTTATCATTTCAGCAAAAGCACAAAAGCTTTTCTCGGCGTACAAGGAATGAGCCAATCCAACCGCAATGGTGAGGCGCCACAGCATATCATCCCGGATGCCAACCTGAACGATTTTTCGGTTTTCAGCATGGCACGCCACAACTTTGGCAGTTTAGCCATCCTGGAAGCAGGTATCCGGTACGACCACCGCAACATTGTTGTCCCCGAACATTATGCAGGCATCAGTAATGGCACACTGATGCCCCGAATCGAAAAAGATTTCAACAATGTAAGTGCTTCCATAGGCTCAACCATTCATTTTAATGAAGATATGCTCTTGCGTTTCAATCTCGCCTCCGCTTTTCGAAGTCCCAACATTGCCGAACTTACCCAAAATGGGATGCATGGAAACCGCTACGAGATTGGAAATACTAATTTAAAAATCCAGCAGAATGTCGAAGCCGACCTTGGGTTTCACATTCACACTCCCTACACCACTTTCGATATTTCTGCTTTTTATAACTACATCGACAACTATATCTTCCTCTCTCCCACTTCTGACACCATTGCCAATGGAACAAAGATTTACCGCTACAAACAAACTCCTTCGCATCTACTGGGCGGAGAGGTCGGAGTCCATGTCCATCCCGCCTCCATCGACTGGCTGCATCTGAAAGCAAACTACGCGTACATCTATGCCAAAAAAAAATCGGGTGGCTATCTGCCACTCATTCCTGCCAACAAGCTCCATTTTGAAATTATGTTGCGAAAGAACAAATGGAAAGTGTTACGCACATCTTTCATTAAAGTTGCCTGCGACTATGTCTTTGCCCAGAATCACGCCGCTGAATTTGAGACCACCACATCCGGATATTTCCTGCTCAACGCAGGCATTGGTACGGATTTAAAAGTAAAAAATCAGATTTTCAGCTTTAGTATTATGGCAACCAACCTGCTTGATAAGC
>CAYLSW010000223.1:0-3815 GCA_964386145.1 uncultured Lentimicrobiaceae bacterium
CGTACCATGAACAGCGCTTGCAACAATACTGTAAAAAAGGCGATGAGCAGCACCAGAACAATGCCTGCCACAAAATACCAGAGACTAAGGTGAATATGGTAGGCAAAACTTTGAAGCCATTTTCCGATGAAGAAATAAACTATCGGTGATATGAGCAGTCCGGCCACGAGAACCAGCATCACATACTCTTTTACCAACATCAGTACAATTTGTTTCTCCGAACCGCCAAGGACTTTCCTGATGCTGATTTCTTTGGAGCGTTGTTCGATGAGAAACGATGAGAGGCCGAAAAGGCCCAACGCCGAGATAAAAATAACAAATAAGGAAAAGTAAAAAAACAGGGAAAGCATATTCTGATCACTACGATACAGCGTGTTGAGTTTTTGGTCCAGGAAAGTGTAATACATGGTATAACCTTTGTTGAACCTATTCCACACCGCTTGCAGATGCGCCAGTGCCTCCTTCTTTCTGTCTGGGTTAATCCGCACTACCACATAACGCACGTACTGCGGCTTCAGTGAAAAAATCAACGGCTCAATACGTTGATGTAGCGAAGAAAAATTGAAATTCTTCACCACACCAATGATGATTCCTTTGTCGGAGTATGGCGTGTACAGATAACTGCCAAGTGGATGTTTCAGCCGGAGAAACTCCACAGCTGCCTGGTTCACAATAAAATGTTCCACACTGTCATTTTTCTTTACGGAAGAAAAGTATTCGCCTTTAGCAAGAGGAATTTTCAACAAATTGAAATAATGATATCCCACAAAAAATCCATTCAGTGTTTGCAAATGACCCACTGCCGAATCGCTTGTTCTCACCAGTATTTTTTCTGTAAGGTATCCGGGCAGGCTCGAAGCTGTAGCTACCTGCTCTATGGCTGAATCCGTTTTCAGAGCAACCACAAAGGCATTTACTCTTCCCCGAAAGGAGGTGTCGGCCGGACTGTTTATCACCACAACATCTTTTTTGTCGAAACCCAGAGACCTGTTTTTTACATAATGAACCTGAGCAAAAATGATAAAGGTGGAGATAATCACACCAATGGCTACGAGATACTGAATGATAACCAGAAACTTGCGTAAACCGGCGGCTGTAAACGTGTGTTTTTTTCTACCTCTGAAAATGAGTCCCCGTCCCCCAAGCACTTCTACCGGCCGCAACGAAGAGAGTACAAAAGCCGGGAAACTGCCGCTGAACAATGCCAAAAGCAGCATGAAAATTATCAACAAGACGCCAAAGGCAAGACCTGAGCCGGTGAAAAGGCTGTCAACCAATATGATTTGCCGGTTGACCAATTTGTTGAAAGCGGGCATCAACAGCTCCACAAAACTCAGCGAAAGAATAAAAGCCATGAAAGTAATCATCAGCGACTCGCTAATGTATTGCAGCATTAACTGTTTTCGGAAAACACCCATCACCTTTCGTACGCCTATTTCACGTATGCGTTTCAGAGAACGTGCCGTGGCAAAGTTGATATAATTTATGGAGGCCATTAATAAAATGAACAGTGCTACAATGACAAAAATATAGAGGTAAGTGATGTTGATATTGGAATGGCTGTCATAAAGCAATCCCTGTGAGAAGTGAATATCCTGAATAGGTTGAAAAGCCAGATGCATGTACCCGCTAATCTTGATCTTTTGTTTTTGGACAAAATTCCCAATGGCCGTGTCGGTAAAATAATTTACTCTTTGCGTAAAACCCCTGATATTAACAGTATCAGCAAATTCTACATAAGTATAGCAATTCATCCAAAACCAATTGGTATTCAGTTGTTTCTGTTCCTTTTTATCCAGAGAGCTGACGGAGATAATAGCATCAAATTCCAAATGTGACGGTCTGTTTTTATTATCGAAAATACCGGTAACTGTATAGGTACGGATGCTGGTTTTTAATTTTTTTCCAAGTGCCGGTTTGTTACCGAATATCTTCCGCTTCATAGCAGTGGAGAGCACTATGCTGTTAGGCTTCAGCAGACAGCTATCCGGATTTCCTTCTGTGAAACGGTAATTAAAGATTTTAAATACCCGTGCATCACCGATGGTCAGGTTGGGGATGTCGTACATTTTTCCCTGATAGCTTACCGATGAAACATCATTTTTGTCCGAAGGGTCAGTGAAAAACAGACGTGTCGATTCCAGGATTCCGGGAAAATTATCTTTCAGCTTGTCGGCCAACAGGTAAGGAGTAAGCGCCATTTTTTCCTCTTTTCCACCTGTCGAATAGGTCTCGTTTACCCTGTAAATATGTGGGTAATTCTTCCAGCTTCGGTCATAATAGAGCGCATTTTCCACATAAAGATAGATGAAGACAAAGGCGACAATGCCGATAGTCAGGCCGGCAAGATTTAGCAGGAAATAGTTTTTCTGCCTCATCAAGACACGAAATCCCATACGAAAAAAGCTTCCCCACATACGCTTAAACCCGGTTTAAATTTTCGTTGATAATCTGGCCGTCAAATAGATGCACTATACGTCTGCTGTAGCTTGCATCGTGATGTGAATGGGTTACCATGACGATGGTCATGCCTTCTTTGTTCAGCTCATCGAGGATGTTCATCACCTCTTCGCCATGAATGGAGTCGAGATTGCCGGTAGGTTCGTCGGCAAGCAAGAGGCGGGGACGGGTTACAATGGCACGTGCCACTGCCACCCGTTGCTGTTGTCCGCCCGAAAGTTGTACGGGCAGCAAATCTTTCCGATGGGTAATCTCCAGCCTGTCGATGACCTCCATAACCCGTCTTTTGCGTTCGGTTTTTCTTACATTCTGGTAAATGAGCGGCAGTTCAATATTTTCCCAAATGCTCAGCTCCTCAATCAGGTTGAAGTTTTGGAAAACAAAACCGATATTCTCTTTTCGTAACCGGGTTATTTGTTTCTCACTCAAGTTATAAACCTCTTTTCCCACAAACCGATAGCTGCCTGAACTGGCCATATCGATCATGCCGAGTAGGTTTAGTAAAGTGGTTTTTCCACATCCCGAAGGCCCCATGACCGACACAAAATCAGCCTCTTCCACTTTCAGGTCGATACCTGCAAGTGCCACTGTTTCAATGTCCGCCGATTTGAATACCTTTTTTAGTTGTTTTGTTTCTATCATTTTTTGGCTTGGCTATCTTAGAACAAATGTAAACTTTTCACCTTATTTGAAACCTTTTGCTTGTGAACGGCCGTAAAAGTTTTGATTGTTTTTAACGAATATCATGCCATTCAATTTATGCACCTGAATACCAATGTGATGCAATTATTTTTCAGAAAAAGTGTAACAAATAGTGTTCGGAAACGTTCATATTTTTGTACCGGCATGAACAATTAGTTGTAATTTTATCCCGGAATTTAAAGCCCTTGGAGTATGACAAAAATTGAAGCCCGAATTTTAATCGTTGATGATGATGCCGACATCTTGCTTGCCGCGAAGATGTTTTTACGACAATATTTTAAGATTATCCACACCGAGAAGAACCCGGAGAATATCCCTGACCTGTTGCGCAATGAAACCTACGATGTCATTTTGCTCGACATGAATTTCTCACGCAACGCCAACACCGGGCAGGAAGGGTTTTACTGGCTGAACAAAATTCTGGAGATAGACCCTGCAGCCATCGTTATTTTCATTACCGGCTACGGCGACATTGAGCTGGCGGTGCAGGGTATAAAAGAGGGTGCCACCAATTTTATCCTGAAACCCTGGGAAAACAATAAACTGCTTGGCACCATTGAGGCTTCGCTGAAAATAAGAATATCGAAAGTAGAACTGGAAAATTTACGGTCAACCAACAAGCTTTTGGTGGCCGACCAGGATCATGTTTTCAG
>CAYLSW010000224.1:0-3812 GCA_964386145.1 uncultured Lentimicrobiaceae bacterium
AAGGACAATATACTTCCGGTCCGGGAACCATTTCGCAAATGGCTGCTCTGAAAGCTTTAAAAAATCCGCCACATAATTCGGAATATATTTTCGAAATGGTTTCTGCTTTTAAAAGTCGTCGAGACTTGCTGGTGGAAAAGATGGGAGAAATTCCCGGAATAAAAACCTACATACCGGAAGGTGCTTTTTACCTTTTCCCGGATGTAAGGAGCTATTTTGGGAAAACGGATGGAAAAATTGCCATCAAAAATGCCACGGATTTCAGTCTTTACCTTCTGGACAAAGCTCATGTGGCATTGGTCACCGGCGAAGCTTTTGGCGACCCGAACTGTGTACGTATTTCGTATGCTACTTCCGGCAATTTGCTCGAAGAGGCTGTAAAACGTATTAAAGCAGCCCTTAAAAATCTTAATTAACAGAAAAATGACGCTGACAACTGACAGTTTGCCTGCAATTTTTGAAACTTTCAACAACAAAAGGGTGCTGATTATTGGTGATGTTATGCTCGATGCTTACATCTGGGGCAAGGTAGAACGTATCTCACCCGAAGCACCGGTTCCGGTCGTAACGGTTGTCAAACGCGAAGATCGCCTCGGTGGAGCTGCCAATGTCGGCATGAACGTCCGCGCTCTTGGAGCTTGCCCCATTATGTGTTCGGTCATTGGCTCCGACGACAGAGGCGAAACACTCAGGGCGCTTATGCTCAACTCGGGACTGGACGACACCGGCATCATTGAGAGTCCACACCGGTTTACCACTACCAAATTCCGTATCCTAGGCAACAACACACAAATGCTGCGCGTGGACGAAGAGACATCAATGCCTTTGGAACAAGAAGTTTTTCATGAACTGTGCAGCCACATTGATAAGATTCTGAAAACAGACGATATCCATGTTATTATTTTTCAAGACTATGACAAAGGAGTCATCTCGCCGGAGTTAATTGATTTTGTTACGGATATGGCAGGAGAAATGAATATTCCGATAACCGTTGACCCCAAAAAGCGTAACTTCCTGGCTTACAGAAATACTACGCTTGTTAAACCCAACCTTGCAGAAATGCAGGGAGGACTAGAGCTGGGCAAACTTGCCATAGATAAGGAGAGCCTCCAAAAGGCCGCCCGGAAATTGTCCGAAGTTTTAAACGCCTCCATGATACTCAATACGCTTTCTGAAAACGGTATTTTTGTTCTTTGGAATGAAAACGGGGAAACTATGGCAGAACTACTTCCGGCATACCGTCGTAACATTGCCGATGTCTCCGGCGCAGGCGACACGGTCATCAGCGTAGCCTCACTCTGTCTTGCTGTGGGAATGGGGGCAAAAGATTTGGCACTGCTTTCCAATATTGCCGGGGGTCTGGTATGTGAACAGGCCGGCGTAGTTCCCATCAACAAAGGAAAACTTATGGAAGAAGCCATCCGTGTTTTGAATAATACCAAGCCATAATGACACAAAAAATACACGCGAAGAAAGAGCTGGTGCAAAACATGTTTAACAACATAGCACCCAAATACGATCTGCTCAACCACTTGCTTTCTGCAGGTATTGACAAAGGATGGCGGAAAAAAGTCAGAAAAGCACTGACGGAAGATCATCCCGAAATCATTCTCGACGTAGCCACCGGCACCGGCGACCTCGCCATCGAACTGGCCAGGATGCCCCTAAAAAAGATTATTGGTATTGACATTGCCGAAGACATGCTGGAAATTGGCAGGGCAAAAGTGACTAAAAGAGGGCTCAACCAAATCATAACTTTAGAGGCCGGCGACTCGGAAGCTATTCGGTACGAGGATAATCATTTTGATGCCATAACAGTTGCTTTTGGTGTGCGCAACTACGAAAATCTGGAAAAGGGACTTCGTGAAATGTATCGTGTGCTGAAATCCGGGAAAAAAGTAGCCATTTTGGAATTTTCAAAACCTGCAAACTTCCCCATGAAATATATATATCAATTCTATTTCAATTACATCCTGCCCGGTGTTGGTCGCCTGGTTTCAAAAGACCGATCTGCCTATACTTACCTGCCGCAATCTGTTGCCAGTTTTCCTGAAAACAAGGAGTTTATGGATGTGCTACTGAAAGTTGGGTTTAAAAATCCGCAACAAAACCGGCTGACTCTTGGCATTGCCACACTTTATCTTGCTGTGAAATAATTTGCACAGCAAAATTGCGGAATTGAACCTGCACAAATACTATAAAAACAAACCAAACGTTATAAACGTAGAAATTCTGACAGCATTGAAAAAACAGGCCATACTTGCTTTTATTTTTGTTATTACCTTTCCCTTCGTTCATGGTAGCGTTCAGGCACAGGGGGTAGTTCTTAATCTTCAGGGATACAACGAACAGCCTTATCATTTCGGATTTATTCTTGGGATGAACACAATGGACTTTTCGGTAAAACCGGTTGACAATATGTCGCAGATCAACTGGAATAAGACACAATCGCCTGATTTCACTGCAGACTCCATTCATGTTTATTCCGTGACAGCTTCGAGCTCTCCGGGCTTTTCGGTGGGCATTCTGGGCAACCTGCGCCTTATGAGATTCCTTGATTTGCGGTTTATCCCCACACTCTCCTTTGGAAGCCGGTCGCTTGACTATGGGATACGGGCAACCGGACTGGCCGGGACTTCTGCAGGTACAGACTCCCTGTTTGTAGTTCACAAAAAAGTTAACTCTACCTACCTCATCTTTCCGCTGCTGTTGAAATACAGCTCCTGGCGAAAAGATAATTACGGTGCTTACTTTATCGGAGGCATCAATTACGCCATTGATCTTGCTGCTGCAAAGAAGACAAAACAAGACTCCGGTACAGGTGATATCAAATTAAGATCACATGACATAGGAGCAGAAATAGGTGCCGGTTTTGATTTTTACAATGCCTATTTCAAACTTAGCGTGGAAGCAAAAATGATTTTTGGACTGAAAAATCTGGTTGTTGACGACAATACCCTTTATTCCGGAAGTATTGACCAACTTCATTCCAAGGTCTTTATGCTTTCATTTACCTTCGAATAGATGTCGACATGTCAAAAAAGATAATCCAACCGCATGAGGAACTTTTTCAGGAAGTCATCAAAAAATCTTCCATGAAACAGGAAGTCTTCAGAGCTACTAGGGAAGCTTTTGACCTTTTTAAGACCATCTCGGGACTAATGGCAGAAGAATATGCCCTAATAGCCGAAAAACTGAAAGCCGAACACGATATTCCTCTCGAAATGGAAGAACACGGAACTTTTGAGTTTTCACTGAAATTCGGTGGTGACATTCTGTTTTTTCTCATGCACTCCAACATTTTTGATATCCCGCGCGACCACAATGTCATGCGCAGCACTTACATTAAAGAAGACAAAGACCGCTCCTATTGCGGTATTATTCATATCTATAATTTTCTTAACGATTCGTTTAAATACAGCCGTAAGAATGACTTGGGATACCTTATAGGAAGGATACTTGTCAACAAAGAACAGCACTATTTTATTGAAGGCAAAAGCGAGCTTGGATTTTTGTATAAGAGTTTTAGGAACAGCAGGATAACACCTGTATCGGTGGACAAAATCATTACAGCAGCCATTCGCTACACCCTTGGTTTTGACCTGCTAACGCCGCCTTACGACCAGATCAAACTTGTGAGTGTGGATGAGATGAAAAATATGCTGGACAACATGGCTTTTAAAACCGGCAAACGGCTCGGATTTAAATTCTATCCCGATCAGGAAGAGGGAAAATAAAAAAAAATATTTTTTTCAAGAAAAAACATTTTGAGGAATAAATATTTTACTACTTTTGCACCTCCAAAATGACAA
>CAYLSW010000225.1:0-3792 GCA_964386145.1 uncultured Lentimicrobiaceae bacterium
AAAGGACATAATTGCCAATGGAAATCTCTTTGGTGATAAAATGTTCGCGAATGCGCTCGTCAATACCTTTGTAATGGCCGCAAAGCAGCATCAGGTTTTCATAGGTGGACAGATGGTTGGCCATAGGCTGATCCAGCAATTCCCCATCGGGACTGGTGTAAATAATTTCGTCATAGTCGCGTTCGCTTTTCAGCTTTTCGATGACTTTGGCCACCGGCTCAATCATCATTACCATGCCGGCGCCGCCCGAAAAGGCGTAATCGTCCACTTTATGGTGTTTGTCGCTGGTGTACTCACGCAGCTGATACAGATGAATTTCCACCAGCCCTTTGTCCTGTGCACGCCGGATAATAGAATGGCTGAAAGGGCCTTCAAACATTTCCGGGAAAATGGTAATAATGTCGATACGCATAAGGCAAAAGTACAAAAATGGGAGATGTAGCAGGGTGAGAATCTCGTTATTGTTTTTTCAAGCGTGGACGCTTGAAGCGGGTAGGCTAATGGTTGTTAATCAGATTTTTATCATCCTGACTGTCAAATTCGGGCTGGATAGTAACATGGTCGATGCCCATATTATGAGCAATTTCCTTAATCTGTTCAAGTTGCGATTCAAAAACAGAGATGGACTGATCTTTTTTTAAATCAATGTGTGCTTCCAGGTTAACTTTGTTGTCCGTAAACCGCCAGAGATGCAGGTGATGCAGATTTTTGATCCCTTCAACGGACTCAATCCGTCCGGTCAATTGTTCAATGTCGAAGTCGCAGGGAGAAAAAAGCATGATGATATTAATGGATTCTATAAAGAGATGCCAGCTGGCATAGATAAGATATAGGGCAATCACCAGCGTTACCAGACCGTCAATCCAATACAAACCGAAGTATTTCATAAGCAGACCTCCCACAAGTACCGCTACGGAGGTGAGCATATCGGTAAAAAGATGCAGATAAGCCGATTTGATGTTGATACTGTCTTTGGTTCCTGACTTAATGAGTAAGACGCTGGAGCCGTTGACAATAATGGAAGCTACGGCAAGCCAGATAACTATCATGGAATCAATGGTGCGGGGATGAATTATCCGGTTGATAGCCTCAAAGCCGAGGAAGGCGGCAATGACAAGAAGTGTAACTGAGTTCACAAAAGCGGCCAGAATTTCTCCGCGTTGATACCCAAAAGTACGTTTGGTCGTATTCTTTTTCGCCGCTAATTTATAAGTTATATAGGTGATAAGCAGCGAAAGCACATCGCTGAAATTGTGTAAAGCATCTGAAATCAGCGCCATACTGCCCGACAATATACCGCCAATGATCTGCGCTATTGTAATTCCAAGGTTTAAGGCAACGGAAATGAACAGGTTCTTGCCTTTCAGCTTTCCGTGTTCGTGGTGATGATGATGTTCTCCCATTTGGATAATTTTTCCGCAAAATTAGTAAAAAAGCCTCCCAAACGTATCTTTTGCCGGTTTGGCAATGAAGCTGTTTACACTTGCAAGGATTAGCTCCCTGATAACCGGACAATTATTATTAGAATTCGAAACTAAACATTTTTCTTCATACTATTGCAATAGTAACAGACGGCGGGAAACTATCTGAATCAATTTTTAATTAGCAGTTTTTTCAACGCTTTATTGCAATCATCAAATAGTTTTCTGTCCTTTGCACCGCCAAACAAAGTATGCACCAAAAATCTCAGACTTATGATTAACACAGAGATTTTCCCGGACATCGAACAGATGCTCGATAAAAAAGACTGGGACAGGCTGAAAAAAACATGGGCTGAATTGAAACCGGAGGATATTGCCGAGCTATTAAAAAATCTGCATCAAAAGTATGTGGTAGTAGCTTTCAGGTTGATTCCTAAGGAGAAAGCAGCCGATGTCTTTTCGGAGTTAGACCCCTCGCAGCAGGAGTTTATCCTTACTCACATTGTGGATAAGCAGATTAAAGAACTGCTCGAAGAAATGCCCCCTGACGACAGGACTTCTGTTTTTGAAGAGTTGCCCGAGCAACTTACCCAAAAGCTCCTGAACCTTCTTCCGGCGGAAGACCGCAAAGAGGCCATGGGCTTGCTGGGATACCCCGAAAATAGTGTGGGGAGAATTATGACCCCTGATTATGTCGTAGTTAAACCCGATTGGACAATTGAAAAAGCAATAAAACACATCAAAAAGATAGGGGAAGATGCGGAAACTATTAATATGATCTATGTGGAAGACGACCGCCTGAAACTGGTGGACGATATTCCCATCCGCAGGTTTCTTCTTGCTGAGCCAAAACAATTAGTATCCGATTTGATGGATCATAAGTTTATTTATATCCATGCACTTGAAGACCAGGAAGAGGCCTATAAGACGATTAAGAAATACGACATGAATGTATTGCCCGTTATAGGGGAAGAAGGGGTTCTTATCGGGATTGTTACTGTTGACGATATTTTGGATGTGATAGAAGAAGAAACCACTGAGGACTTTCAGAAATCATCGGCTATTGTTCCTGTGGAGGAAAAATATTATACGGCTACTGCGCTTACTTTGTATAAAAAGAGAATCGGCTGGCTGTTTATCCTCCTGCTCACCGACTTTTTCTCTTCTACCATTATCGCCCATTTTCAGGACTCACTAAAGGCTGTGATTGCCCTGGCATTTTTTATCCCTATCTTGATAGACAGTGGCGGAAATATTGCCGCGCAATCTTCAACATTGATTATCAGAGCGCTTGCTACCGGATCACTGTCTGGGAAAAAGTGGTTCTCCGTGATGAAAAAAGAGTTGCTGGTGGGGATATTTATCGGGCTTACACTGGGGATAACACTTTATATCCGTGGTTTTTTCTGGCGTGGCGGCCCAACAGTCGGAATGGTTGTGGCAATCTCAATGGTGGCCATCACACTTTGGGCGAACCTGCTGGGGAGCCTGTTGCCCATAGTCCTTACAAAATTCAAAATGGACCCCGCAGTGATTAGCAGCCCATTGCTTACCACAGTTATTGATTCAACCGGACTGCTCATCTATTTCACACTGGCTGATTTTATTTTTCACCTGTAACCTGAAAGTCAGGCAATCCATACCGTTTTCTGGTTGACAAACTCGCGAATGCCCGGATAGGCCAGTTCCCGTCCGTAACCCGATCGTTTGGTGCCACCGAATGGTAGTCGTGGGTCTGATTTGGTCATGCCGTTGATGAAAACTGCTCCTGCTTCTATTTTGGCAGCCATTTTTTCAGCCAACACCAAATCCTGTGTCCACAAACTGGCGCCGAGTCCAAAAGGCGTGTCGTTGGCAATGCGTATGGCATCTTCGGCATCTTTGGCGGGTATCACCACCGAAACAGGCCCAAAAGTCTCCTCATCAAACACCGGCATGCCTTTGTGAATATGCGTGATGAGCGTGGGTTCGTAAAACAGGGAATGGCTATCAAGTCGTTTGCCGCCGCAAAGAATTTCTGCCCCCAATTCAACCGAGCGGTTTACCTGATCTTCAATATTTTCCAGCAAATCAAGTCGTGCCATGGGGCCCATGTCGGTATGCTCGTCCATGGGATCGCCCAAAACCATGCTTTCCAAAAGTGTTTTTTGTTCGGCTACAAACCGATTCAGAATGGTTTCCTCTACGATAAAGCGTTTGGCTGAAATACAGACCTGTCCGGCATTTAAAAAGCGTGAGCAGACGCCTGTTTTACAACTTTCGTTTAACTTGGCATCTTTCAGCACAATGTACGGGTCGGAGCCGCCGAGTTCCAGTACGCTTTTTTTCAGATACTTACCGGCCTGAGCTGCCACGGCTTTTCCTGCCCGCT
>CAYLSW010000226.1:0-3777 GCA_964386145.1 uncultured Lentimicrobiaceae bacterium
GAGTTGATATTCCCCAAAACAAAAGAGGCGAAATAGGTTTGACCTACATTTATGGTATTGGGAGGAGCACTGCACAGAAAATTTTAACCGACGCCGGTATTGACTGGAATAAAAAGGTCCAGGATTGGGACGACGACGAACAAAATAAGGTTCGTTCAATCATTGGTGATAATTTTAAAGTTGAAGGTGAATTACGTTCTGAAACCCAAATGAACATAAAACGTCTGATGGACATTGGAACATATCGTGGAATTCGCCATCGTATCGGACTTCCTTTGCGGGGCCAGAAAACTAAAAACAATGCGCGTACACGTAAAGGACGTAAGAAAACCGTTGCCAATAAGAAAAAGGCCGTTAAATAATAAATAGGATTATACATTTTACGAAATAGAACGAAAATGGCAAAAAGGAACAGAAGCACAAAGAAAAGAGTAGTCAAAGTTGACCCTGTCGGCAGGGCTTATATTCAAGCTACATTTAATAATATCATCATCTCGTTGACCAACGACTCGGGCCAGGTTATCTCATGGTCTTCCTCAGGAAAAATGGGATTCAGGGGGTCGAAGAAAAACACCCCCTATGCTGCCCAAATGTCTGCTGAAGATTGTGCAAAAGTAGCTTATGGATTGGGCTTGCGTAAAGTAAAAGTTTATGTAAAAGGACCCGGTGCAGGCCGTGAATCAGCTATCAGAACCATTAATTCTTCCGGAATTATGGTGACCGAAATTGTTGATGTTACCCCCATGCCTCACAACGGCTGCCGTCCCCCTAAAAGAAGAAGAGTTTAATTTCTAATATTCGAAACAGACAAATTAATAGATTATGGCAAGATATATTGGCCCAAAATCAAAAATTGCACGCAAATTCAATGACCCCATTTTCGGTGCAGATAAATATCTCGAGAAAAAGAATTATGCACCTGGACAACATGGTCAAACGAGAAGAAGGAAAAAACAGTCGGAATATGGAATGCAGTTGCAGGAAAAGCAAAAAGCTAAATACACTTATGGTATCCTTGAAAAACAATTTCGTAATCTTTTCCATAAAGCTTCACGCAAAAAGGGAATCACAGGTGAAAACCTGCTGAAACTATCCGAAGCTCGCCTTGACAACACTGTTTTCAGGTTGGGTATTGCGCCCACTCGTGGTGCTGCACGCCAGCTTGTTTCTCACCGTCACATCACGGTAAACGGTAAAATAGTGAATATTCCTTCCTACTCACTGAAGGCCGGTGAAGTGATAAGTGTTCGTGAGAAATCCAAAAATCTGGAAGTCATTACCGAATCACTCGCATCCGCCCACAAATCATTTTCATGGCTTGAGTGGGACGAAGCGAAATTGGAAGGTAAATTTCTCAATTATCCCGAACGCGATGAGATTCCCGAAAACATCAAGGAGAACCTCATTGTTGAGTTGTACTCTAAATAATTTTTACTTCAGTATTTAATAATAAAGTTAAACTGATACTATGGCGATATTAGCATTTCAAAAGCCTGACAAGGTTATAATGAATGAAACTGATGGCTTCAGAGGCGTATTTGAATTTCGCCCGCTGGAACCTGGTTTCGGAATCACTATCGGTAACGCCCTGCGGAGAATCTTGCTTTCCTCGCTTGAAGGCTTTGCCATTACCAACTTAAAAATTGCTGGTGTTGTGCACGAATTTTCTTCTATTGATGGCGTAATTGAAGATGTTACCCAGATCATCCTGAACCTGAAGAAAGTGCGCTTTAAACAGCAGATCCCTGATGAGAATACGGAGAAAGTAAATATCGTTATTGGAGATCAGAACGTCTTCAAAGCCGGAGATATTAACAAATTTCTTTCTGTCTTTCAGGTGCTTAATACCGAAGAAGTTATCTGTAACCTGGATCCTTCTGTTAAACTGAGTATGGAAATTGTTATTGGAAAGGGCAGAGGATATGTTCCGGCCGAAGAAAATAAAGATCCGGAAGCCATACTGGGAACCATTGCGATTGACTCTATCCACACACCTATTAAAAATGTGAAATACAGCATTGAAAATTATCGTGTTGAACAAAAAACAGACTATGAAAAACTGATAATTGAGATTATCACCGATGGCTCTATTCATCCTAAGGATGCTTTGAAAGAATCTGCAAAGATTCTGATACAGCATTTCATGCTCTTCTCTGATGAGAAAATCTCTGTCGATGCGGAAGAAAAATCTGTTTCCGAAGAATTTGATGAGGGAACGCTACATATTCGCCAGTTGCTTAAAACCAAGCTCGTTGACATGGATCTTTCCGTCAGGGCCCTCAACTGTTTGAAAGCTGCTGACGTCGATACCCTCGGAGATTTGGTTTCTTATAATAAGAGCGACTTGTTGAAATTCAGAAACTTTGGAAAGAAATCTTTAACGGAACTGGAGCAACTGGTTGAGTCAAAGAATCTTGAGTTTGGAATGAATATTGCGAAATTTAAATTAGATAAGGATTAAGAACAATGAGACATAGAAAGAGTTTTAATCATCTCGGAAGAACCAGTTCGCACCGGAAAGCAATGCTCTCCAATATGGCTGCTTCCCTGATATTACATAAAAGAATCACCACCACAGTGGCTAAGGCAAAAGCTCTCAGAAGTTATGTTGAGCCGCTCATTACCAAAGCTAAAGAGGATACTACCCATTCGCGTCGTGTTGCTTTTAGCTATCTCCAGAGTAAAGAAGCGGTAACAGAATTGTTTCGTGAAATTGCAAAGAAGGTGAGTGATCGACCCGGTGGCTATACCCGGATTCTTAAGCTTGGAAACCGTTTGGGTGACAATGCCGATATGGCTATGATGGAACTTGTTGACTTTAATGAAACGCTGCTGGCTGAAAAATCATCAGCTAAAGGAAAAACTTCCAGACGCCGTCGTGGTGGTAAGAAAAAAGCTGCGGAAACTGATGCCGCTTCTAAAACTTCTGTTCCTGTTGCTGAAGATATAAAAGCAGAGGTGAAAGAAGAGGTGATAGAAGTACCCAAAACAGAGGTGACAGAAGAAACTCCTAAAGCTGAAGCTAAAACAGAAGATGCTGCTGCTGAAATAAAAGTTGAAGCTAAAAACGAAGATAAAATGGCTGAGGCCGAAGAAGAAAACAATGAGGATAAAATTGAAGATACGAAGGAGTAAGATATAGTTCCTTATTGAATAATTGGGTGTTGGCATTGTCGACACCCTTTTTTATGCCTTTACCATACCTATGATTTTTGCGTTTCTTTAGTATCTAACTTTCTTGGTTGAAGACAAAGATAACCTGTCACTTGCAAGGTCTCCCTATAATTATTGTTTGTATTCATACGGATTATAAACTAACCTCATTAATTCACAAATTGATCTATTGCGAAGCCAAACTGCTTTGATTAAAAGGCAATGCTCAATTTACGATTCTCGAAATAGCTAAGGCTATTCCTGCGAGTCGAAAATCTTCGCTCACCTTTACGCTTCTTCTTTTGACTTCTCATGACGAAAAACTTATGAATTAATCGGGCTAAAGAAATGTATAACTATCAGCAATTTTGACAGAGATTCTTTTTGTTATCCCTGACAAAAGACTGATTCGTGATGGTTTGCTACTGCAATGTTCAAATGATTCTAAAGGGCCGAAAAAACGGATGAAGGTTATTATTATGGCCGAAATTATGGAACATTGTCTGTCAGGTCGGTTGCGAAAAAATAAGAAGAAGTAAAATAGTTTTCTTTGTGCTATATATTATCCACTAAGGGTTTGTGACGAAATAAAGTGACGGGAATCGACGAAGTAATTTTGGGGGT
>CAYLSW010000227.1:0-1986 GCA_964386145.1 uncultured Lentimicrobiaceae bacterium
AACGAAATTTATCTTGGCGAAAATGCTGAACTGGAGCTTTACAAGCTGCAAAACCTAAACGACGAAACGGCTTTACTGAACCAGACTGCTATCCATCAGTCTGCCAACAGCCGGCTGAAAGTCAATGTGCTCTCGTTCAACGGCGGACTGATTCGAAATGAAATTACTGATTTGATGAATGGCGAAGGGGCATGGTCTGATATTCGCGGATTATATGTGATGGACCAACAACAACACATCGACAATCAGGTTTTTGTCTATCATAACAAGCCTCATTGCAGCAGTAATCAACTTTTTAAAGGTATTTTGGATAATGAAGCTACAGGTGTTTTCAATGGCTATGTTTATGTGGCGAGAGATGCGCAGCAAACTAATGCTTTCCAGAGAAACAGCAACATATTGCTGACCAAAACAGCACATGTGGATACCATGCCACATTTGGAAATTTATGCTGATGATGTGAAATGTAGCCATGGGGCTTCGGTCGGACAATTAGATAATGATGCTTTGTTTTACCTCATGCAACGCGGCATTCCCTTTGACGATGCCCGCACATTGCTGTTGTATGCTTTCGCCGATGTCATCATCAAAGAGATTTCAATCGAAGCGTTACGCATTAGTATCGAAGACATAGTGAAACGCCGTTTGCGGGGTGAGCTATCTATTTGCGACCGGTGTGTGTTGCATTGCAGTAATCCCAATACTCCCGTGATATTTGATATTGATTTGAGCAAAATTTAACATTATGGATATTAACCGAATTAGAAAAGATTTTCCTATCCTTGACCAAAAAATCAACGGGAAACCGTTGGTTTATCTTGATAATGCGGCAACTACTCAGAAACCGCTCGCTGTTATTCAAAGAATTTCAACTTATTATCTGCAGGAAAACAGCAACGTCCATCGGGGGGTACATCACCTGAGCCAGGTGGCTACGGAAGCTTACGAAAATGCGCGCAATTATGTAGCAGATTTCATTAATGCAAAAGAGAGCAAAGAGATTATTTTTACGCGTGGGACGACTGAATCCATCAACCTGCTTGCTACCGTTTTTGCTTCCGTGATTCAGGCCGGGGATGAAATTTTGATTTCGGAGATGGAGCATCATTCCAATATGGTTCCATGGCAGCAACTGTGTGAGAAAACCAAAGCACGGCTGAAAGTTCTTCCGGTTAGCCTCAATGGAACCCTTGACCTGGATATACTGGCAAAGATGCTTTCACCACGGGTAAAACTTTTGGCTGTTACACATCTTTCCAACGTGTTGGGAACCATCAATCCGGTAAAAGAGATGGTGCGCATTTCTCACGAAAAGGGGGTCCCGGTACTGCTGGATGGCGCCCAGGGCATCGCACATACCAAAGTGGATGTGCAGGATTTGGATGTTGATTTCTATGCTTTTTCAGGACATAAAATTTATGCTCCCATGGGCATCGGCGTATTATACGGACGTGCTGCCTGGCTCCAAAAGCTTCCTCCCTATCAGTTTGGCGGAGAGATGATTGAGGAAGTGAGTTTTGAGAAGACTACTTTCAACGAACTGCCATATAAATATGAGGCCGGGACACCCAATGTTGCCGGTGCTTTGGGACTGGAAGCCGCTCTGCGCTATGTGAATGAGCTCGGTTGGGAAGATATTCTAAAACACGAAGACTCCCTGCTGCATTACGCTTTGGAAAAATTGGAAAATATTGATGGTATGCGTATTATCGGTCAGGCCAGGGACAAAGCCGCTGTCATCTCTTTTCTTATCCATGGTATTCATCCTTTCGATTTGGGAACACTCCTGGATCAGATGGGAATTGCTGTTAGAACGGGGCATCATTGTGTACAGCCGCTTATGGATTTTTACTGTATCCCCGGAACGGTGAGAGCTTCTTTCGCCATGTATAACACCATGGAAGAAATTGATATTTTTGCCGTAGCGGTACGGAAAGCGGTCACCATGTTGCGTTAACGAATCAGGACTATCCGGAAAAGAGATTG
>CAYLSW010000227.1:2086-3770 GCA_964386145.1 uncultured Lentimicrobiaceae bacterium
GAAAAGAGATTGAAAGGGATTGAAAAAGGCTGATGAAAGATAATATTCTACCTGGTAGTATTCGGGTATTGAAAATTAAGGTTTTTAAAATAACAAAGAATGAATATTGCAGAAAAAGAACAAAAGGTCATTGAAGATTTTTCTCTGTTTGAAGACTGGATGGACAAATATTCTTATCTCATTGAGCTGGGAAAAGAACTTCCGCTTATTGATGAAAAATATAAATCAAATCAATATTTGATTTCAGGCTGTCAAAGTAGGGTATGGCTTCATGCGGACATAAAAGAGGATAAGATATTCCTGACCGCCGATAGCGATGCCGTGATTACAAAAGGGATTATCAGTTTGCTCGTTCGTGTTTTGTCGGGGCACACTCCCAAAGAGATATTGGATGCCCGTCTGGATTTTCTTGAACAAATTGGGTTGAAAGAACATTTGTCTCCCACACGTGCCAACGGTCTTTCGTCTATGGTGAAACAAATTAAGTTGTATGCCAGGGCTTTTCAGATAAAGTTAAACCAATAAAAATCAAAATATGACGGCTGAAGAAAAAAAAATACTGGAAGATAAAATAGTCAACGTTTTGAAAAATATTTATGACCCGGAAATTCCGGTCAATATTTATGATCTCGGACTGATTTATGAACATACAGTGGATGATGATGGCCATGTGAAAGTGGTTATGACCCTCACGGCTCCCAACTGTCCGGTGGCTGATGTTATGCCTCAGCAAGTGAAAGATGAGATTTCTTATCTCACCGGTGTGAAGGATGTGGATGTAGAGATTACTTTCGACCCGCCCTGGGATCAGGATTTAATTTCGGATGTAGCCAAGCTGGAATTGGGACTGATGTAAGGAATTGTGTCGAAACAACCTATCGGATTTGATTTATTTTTTTGCCCTTTTTCTTTTGTTGCAGGAATTTTAAATAGTGGTGGCTGACAGTATCTTTTGCGTCACGAAGAATCATAAAATTGCTTTGCCGGTTTCTTTCACTTTTTTTCGACACAAATTCCGGGTATTTCTTTCCAACACCAGTACGGTGAAACTACCATTGAAACTTCCCAAAGTGTAGGAAAAGCAACATGGTGGTTATTCCCTACAGAAGTAAAAAAACACCTGGTCATACCGGTTTTTTTTCAGATTCTCAATAGATTTTCGCAACTCCGGAAAAACTATTTTAAAAAAATGTTCCTAAACATTTGTCAGTTTCAAAAAACTTTTACATTTGTCCCCATGAATATGGACATTCGCAACAACATTTGGTGGTTTATTCTCTCAATACTTATTTTGGATAGGTGTTAACAGGGATTTTTGTAAAAATGTTGCTAAAATGGTACAAACTTCCCGCCTCAAACGGGAAGTTTTTTTTTGTGCATGGAAAAAGGGAAAAAGAGGTATGGAATTAAAACGAAGTTATTATGAGTGATAAAATTATTGTTTTTGACACTACCCTTCGGGATGGTGAACAGGTTCCCGGCTGTCAGTTGAATACCGTGGAAAAAATTGAAGTGGCCAAAAGGTTGGAAGAACTGGGCGTGGATGTGATTGAAGCCGGATTCCCCATCTCCAGCCCCGGCGATTTTCATTCGGTGGTCGAAATTTCAAAAGCCGTAACCAAACCGGTGATTTGCGGTCTGACACGTGCTGTTGAAAAAGATATTGAAGTGGCCGCCGAAGCCC
>CAYLSW010000228.1:0-3676 GCA_964386145.1 uncultured Lentimicrobiaceae bacterium
TCAAAATACGAAGAGTAAAGGTGAGCGCAGATTTTCGACTCGCAGCAATAGCCTTCGTTATTTCGAGAATAGGAAATCAAGCATTGCCTTTAATCAAAGCAGTTTGGCTTCGCAATAGATCAATTTGTGAATTAAACAGGTTAGAGCCATGTCCCATCTGTTTTTGTCCTTTATTTCCGCCAAAATGCATATCACTGAACGTAAGTCCGACTCCTGAGACGATTTTTTGCTCCGAAACAGTAGGGATTCAGTGTTATCTGTTATTGATAATTATCTGAATCGTTATTTGGGAGAGTGTTGGCCTGACTGTAAGTATCTAAGTCATAACCTTTAAGGGAAATAAAGCCTGTTCCGATACCCATCATAAGGTCCTCATTTTTAGTATTTTTCAAGCTGAATTCAATAGAAACAGGAGGCGGAAAACTTTTTCTCCCAAAGGAAATCTTTATTACTCTATACCTGAAAAATATTTCATAAACCGGATGCGCTCGTAAGCTGCCGGGTTTTCCGTTTTAGCAATGCTCAGTTTCCCTTTGAAATCATCAATATTTCTGTAATTGTGTCTGTCCATCCAGCTTTCCAGTTGGTCGATCATACTTCCGATTTCTCTAAAACCCTTTTGGTATAATACAGAGGCGATTTGCACGACATCAGCACCAACCAACAGCATCTTTATTAGTCCGGTTCCATCGTGAACCCCTGTAGAAGCGGCAATATCACATTTTACGATGGGTGAAAGCATGGCAATCCAGCGTAAAGGCATGGCTATGTCGGCGGGTGTGCTGAAAACGAAAGAGGATTTAATTTCTTCGTGTTCGACATCAATATCGGGAGAATAAAATCGGTTGAAAAGAACCAGCGCTTTGATGTTTGTCTCTGAAAGGCCGGTGAGTGTTTTGGCCAGCCCCGAAAAGTAATAGCTCAGTTTTATCGCCACAGGAATTTTGAGTTCATTGGTGACTTTGCGGGTAACATTAAAATAGATTTTTTCATTCTCACTGCTCTCCCTGTTCGGATCCGAAGGTAGGACAGCTATGTTGAGTTCCAGACCATCAGCCCCGGCGGCTTCTGTTTTTTTTGCGTAGGCTATCCATTCGGTATCTGAGATACAGTTGATGGAAGCGATGACCGGAATGGTGACTGTTTTTTTTGCGTTCTCAATAAGTCGGAGGTAAGTGTTTAAATCGTTTTCGGCAGTATAATTCCGGATATAATCTTTGGCTTCCGGGTACAGGTTTGTGTATTCGTCCTGCATAAGTGTATGGCTGGCACTGTAATGGATTTGCTCTTCAAATAAGGATTTTAGCACCACAGCTGCTATGCCGTTCTTTTCCAGCTCAATAATGTTTTCAACTGAATTGGTCAGTCCCGAACTAGCGGCAACAATCGGATTTCGAAGTTTCAGTCCCATGTACCGACTTTCTAAATTAATCATCTCCGTATAAATTTTGTTCGAAAAAAAAGTCATCGTAAAGATAAAACAATTTGTGATATGGAAAGGTTTTTTTAATGGCCATTATTGGGAAAGTGCGGAAGCAGGTCTCTTACAGCCAGCCTTTTCCTCACGGCTCGGAAGCTGGTTCAGAGCCGATTGTTCCCATGTACTGAAAAATAGAACAGACAAAATGTACCGGTGTGCAAAGACTTTTATTTGATATATTTGTGAATGAAACAGATAAGATTTTAAAGTCATGTCGGAATTCATAAACAACTCGGAACAAAGGACTAAGCAGTTGCACTCCTTTTTTTATGGGATTATTTACCAACGGGAAAAGGGTGCACAGCTCATCAAAACGTATGCGGAAGCCATCGAACAGGTGCAGCCATTTGATGTGGTGGCAGTGGTGGATACCCTCATGAAAGAAGATATTTCTCGTGAAGAGCTCCAAAAACTGAAAAAAGGGATTAACAGATCCCTGAATATGCTATACAAAGGATTGGTTTCAAGGGAAATACCAAAGTATCAACACAAGCCGTTTTTCGGTATTTTACAACTGGAAAATAATGCGCTGAACGACCGCCTCATCGCGTTACGGCCTTTCATCAAGGCATTTAACGAAAAGGATGCAGGTCAAAAAAAAATTGATGACTCCCTTTCAGAGATCAAAAAACGGGTGGAAACTTTGCAGGAATTCAACCTCCACTATGTCAAAAAGGAAAATATCCTGTTTCCTTATATTGAAAAACATTTGCCTGAATATGGCTGTTTACCACTGATGTGGTCGTATCATGACGATATCAGAAATCTTATTAAAGATACGGTGGAGATTATTGCTGCCGGCAGTACCGACCTGAAACGGCTGAACCGCCTGCTCGGTGATCTGTTTTTCAATATGTATGCCATCCGCTTTCGCGAAGAGTATGTCCTTTTTCCGGTGATATTCGATATGATTCCGGAAAAGGAGATTCATGAAATGCTTGAGCAGTCTTTTAATGTGGGTTTCGCTTTTGTTGAAACCCCATCAAAAAAGATTTTAGAGAAAAAACCCGCTACAAATGGTTCTTCAAAAGAGAGTAATTCATTTTTAAGCATGGATGAACTGGGCGATAGGCTACTGGATTTCGATACCGGCCGGCTGACTATCAAACAGGCAGTTATCATGCTGAATCATCTTCCGGTGGACGTCACCTTTGTGGATGAAAACGAAGAAGTACGTTATTTCTCTACGCCCGGCGACCGGATTTTTCCCCGCTCAAAAGCTATTATCGGCCGGCTGGTGGAAAACTGCCATCCGCCATCCAGTGTTCACGTTGTCAAAGAGATGGTTGAGGCATTCAGAACCGGTAAAAAACAAAAAGAGAGTTTCTGGATTCAGATGGGAGAGAAATTTATCCTGATTCAGTATTTTGCACTGCATGATAAAGAAGGATACTTTCGTGGTACGCTGGAAGTAAGTCAGGATATTTCGGACATCAGGAAATTAGAAGGGGAAAAAAGGTTGATGGATTAAGTTTACCTTTTGCTATACAGTGAAGCCTCCTAAACGGATTCACTAAGGGATTGAAACGAAATAACCTAACGGTTTCGACTTGTTCTTTCACGTTTTTTCATCGTTGCAAAAGTTTTAAATTCACCCTGTGAAATATTAGCTTTGCTATTTCACGGGGTAAACTGTGGCTATTCGCAACTTTTGCTTCTTGAAAAAGAACAAAATTACTTCGCCTATTCCAGATACGTTATTTCATAATAAATCCTAAAGCTTGTTCACCAGCGTGAGGAGATGTTCGATGTCAGCATCGAAACCGGCAACCATCTCAGCTGGAAATTCCCCGAAGCCATTCATACGTTTGGAGAGCGAATCATTCAGAATTTCCCAGGCTTTGGATTTGCGGGAGTTAAGAAAATGGCTCTCCACCATCACCTGTTTTGTAAGTTGATATTTGTCGGCAAGCCGGGCAATATCTTTCTCAATCTCTTCCACAGCCTGTAAAGTCCTCTTTCGTTTCTTTTCGTCCAGGTCTGTTTCAATCTCTTGCATAAGCAGTTGTCTGTCTGAAGTCAGCACATCCCTGATCTCTTCTGCCAATTTCTCAAGAAGATAGATTGAGGATGAGAAAGAACGTTTATGGTTGGGCTGTAACTTAATATTTTCCATAATATCTATTTTTCAAGTTCAAAACCAAAATCGCGGCCTTTGTCCACTGCCGGAATTCCCTGTTTCATCCATTTGGGCTC
>CAYLSW010000229.1:0-3671 GCA_964386145.1 uncultured Lentimicrobiaceae bacterium
AGGAATTGAAGGGAGAGATGGCTGCCGGATTTAAGGCGCTTGGTGAAAAAGTGGATGGACATGAGGAACGTATTGTAGCTTTGGAGAGAAAAGCTGCCTGATGTTGGTAAAACGGAGCAAGGTCAAAACCAGACGCGTCATTCAAAGATAAAATGGTTCGATGTTGCCTGGTTCCAGGGCGTGACGGCAGTGGGTCTGACCCCATTGATGTTGTTGTTCAGACTCATGATGAAGTGGCCCGCGGTTCCAGAGTAGCGACATCACTTACCAGAAAGGTGCTGGAGCAGGGGAAACTGCTTTATGGATGATACGAACACAGTGGAAATCCAGCAATGGATGCTGAAAGCCCGGCATGATATTGAATCTGCCAAGTTGTTACTTGCCGGAAAGGATGCGTGGCGCCTGACTCCGGCATCCTTGACATCCGTGGTTGAATGCTATTGACCTTCAAGAACTTAACCACGAATGGACACGGATACACACGGATGAAAGGCAAAAGCGTAATGAGAACAACTCATGCTTGGCACCGAATTATTGGTTTAAATATTACAGGGACGTTGGGCGTACTCATCAAGGCCAAGTCTCTGGCTCGCAAATCCGGTCATTGGCGAATAGTTCTAAAAATAGTAAAAGGAGGTGACTGAATGAATGTTCATTGGACAGAAACGGCAGAGAGACATTTGGATGGCATATATACTTATATCGCACGCGAATCTGCTGCGAGAGGAAAATGATTAAACAAAGCCTCTTCACCCGGAACAAAGGTTTTATATTCGTGTTCATTCGCGTCCATTCGTGGTTCAGAAAAGGGTAAATATGAGAATTTTTCATGACTGAAGAAATAGCCATTTCCATAAAGGATGTGTCCAAGAAATACCGCCTGTTTTCTTCTCCGAAGGAGCGGATGAAGGAGGCATTGCATCCCTTCCGCAAGCAATACCACCAGGAATTCTGGGCGCTAAAAAATGTGAGCTTTGATGTGCCCAAAGGCCAAACGCTGGGAATTTTGGGCCGTAATGGCTCCGGCAAGTCTACCCTGTTGCAGATCATTGCTTCGGTTCTGCAACCGACTTCTGGCACAGTGGAGGTTAACGGCAGAGTGTCCGCGCTGCTGGAGTTGGGGGCGGGATTCAACCCTGAGTTCACAGGGCGCGACAATGTGATCCTGAATGGTGCCATTCAAGGCATCCCCCGCAATGAGATGGAGAAACGCATGCCGGAAATTGAGGCATTTGCCGATATCGGTGAGTTTTTTGATCAACCGGTCAAGACCTATTCCTCGGGCATGTTCGTGCGTGTGGCATTTGCTGCGGCGATTAATGTTGATCCTGATATCCTGATCGTTGATGAAGCTCTTTCCGTGGGGGATGCAAAATTCCAGAACAAATGTTTCCAAAAGTTGCACGAGTTTCAGGCTAATAGTAAGACGATCGTGTTTGTAACACATGCCATGGAAACCGTCACCCGCCTGTGTGATTATGCTGTTTTGCTGGGACACGGTTGCATAGTGGATATGGGGGAGCCAAATGATGTGGCTAACACTTATTTCGACTTGCTTTTCGGGGATGGCGGAAAGCCAAAGCTGATTGATATACCCCCTGAAAACACTCCTAAAGTGGCATCGCCCTCTGTGATGGATTCAAATGGTGCGAAAAGCGAATTAGATGTATTTCTGGAAGGGATCCCGGAAGATGATCATTGCGTCAGCAGGAGAAATTACAATAAAAATGAAAATCGGATGGGGGACAAACGAGCAGAAATATTGGACTATATTCTTGTTCGGGATAATGACTTTAACCCTGTTGAGATAAAAACCGGGGATACGATAGAGATATACATAAAAACCGTATTTAACCAGCCTTTTCAATTACCCGTTTATGGGTTTACCATAAAAACTATAGATGGAGTTAAGGTTTGTGGAACCAATACATGGCTGGATCAAATTGACATTGCTCCGATTTTCGCCGGAACATTTGTTATTTTTCGTTATGATATAGAAATGAATCTTTGTGGTGGAGATTTTTTCATAACGCTGGCTATTTCAGATAGAGTCAACAATCAATACATCATGGCTGATCACAGAACTGACCTCATTCATATCCATGTTCAACAGGAAAAAGAGGGGTTTAATGGCCTGGTAGAAATGAAAACCAAAAGTCAAATCATTTCCCAAACAGCAATCGCAGGAAATCGGTCGCCTGCGTGATTATTCTTGGCTTACATTTTGGTCATGATGCGGGAGCCGCAGTGCTCGTGGACGGTAAAATTGTTTCTTGTGTGATCCGTGAAAGACAAACACGCGTCAAACATGCGATGACGCTTGACCTGCATACAATTTACAAGGCACTAAAAGATGCGGATGTAAATGCCAACCAACTCGATTTTTGCGCGATTACTTCCACACAGGGAGTTGAGCTCATCGTGGATGATCCAAAAGAAGTCTCTATATCGTTGGCAGATCATGATCACGGGAGTGACGTTCTCTATCGTACAACGATGGATAAGCCACCAGCACTGAATCGCAGAGTGTTTTCATCATTATTTGACAAAATAAGGCCGACCAAATCTGCTGTTTATACAAAAAATATGTATTCAAAGTATTTCCCGGAATACAAGAAGTACAAAGGAAAAGAAAGCGAATTCTCCGGCTGGTTAGATGAGTATGTTACTGAGGAGCTATGGCTACCGCCTAAATCATTGAAGGAATTGGCAACAACTCAATTATCTTCAGAAGTCAAAAGCGAGTTTTTGAGATATGGGTTTCATTATCCTGCAACTATTTCATTACAGGGTTGCCGGTTGCCCGCCTGTTTTATCCATCATCATGCCTGCCACGCAGCCTCCAGCTATTACCAGTCAGAATATCGTAAGGCAGCGATATTAGTCCAGGACGGAGGTAATGGGGATGGGTATGACAGTGGAATGTTTTACTATGCCGAGGAAAACAGGATTTACCCCATTGCTCCGCATCATTCGGTTCTAGGGATTTTGTATGACCAAGTTGCATCTTTTATGAACTTGGGACTGTCAGCAGCCGGGAAACTGATGGGGCTTGCAGCGTATGGCAAGCCGGTTTTTTACGACAGTCAATTTTTTGGGAATTGGAACGACTTGGTAAAGGTAACTCAGGAAACAGATATTGCCTCCGTTGTTGAGTACTGGATTTATCATTGTCTAACATGCGCGAAAAATATGGGGTACGATCTGGATCCGCTTGGGGACGTTGAAAGAATGACTGATTCAATCAATGCAGATATAGCCGCGAGTACGCAAAAACTGTTTGAAGAAAACACGCTGGCGTTGATTGAAATATTGTATGACTATTTGAGGAGAAACAAGACTGCCGTTGACAATTTATGTTTGTCGGGCGGGAATGCGCTCAATTGCCCGGCGAATAGCCGTATCTACCGCGAAGGACGTTTCAAAAAGGTTTTTGTAGAGCCATGTTGTGATGACAGCGGACTGGCAATTGGTGCAGCGCTTAACTGCTACTACAATATTTTGAATCAACCATTGCCGAAAAAACGAAGCATGCAATCCAAATTCCCCTTTCTGGGACCACAAGTTGAAGAATCTGAAATTCTGTCTGCGGCCGAATGTTTCAAAGCGGAGGTAAATTGTGAAAAAAAATCTGACTGGGCAATTGATGCGGCACGGGAACTTGAAAAAAA
>CAYLSW010000230.1:0-3660 GCA_964386145.1 uncultured Lentimicrobiaceae bacterium
GACGGGGAACCTTGTAACGAGTGCGCCTCCTGCAAAGCTTTCAACGAAAACAGTTCTTTCAACATCCATGAGCTGGATGCCGCTTCCAACAACTCGGTGGAGGGTATCCGCACACTGGTCAGCCAGGTGCGTATTCCGCCCCAGGCTGGAAAATACAAGGTCTATATCATCGATGAGGTACACATGCTTTCGACTGCCGCTTTCAATGCTTTTCTGAAAACATTGGAAGAACCGCCCGCGTACGCCAAGTTTATTCTCGCCACCACCGAAAAACACAAAATTATCCCTACCATTTTGTCCCGCTGCCAGATTTTTGATTTCCGCCGTATCAGCGTAAGCGATATTGCAAACCATTTAGCCTTTGTTGCTGAAAACGAGAATATTGAAGCTGAAGAAGAAGCGCTGCACATCATTGCACAAAAAGTAGATGGCGCGCTACGCGATGCGCTCTCCACTTTTGACCAGATTGTCAGCTACAGCGGAAGCAGGATAACCTACAAAGATGTCATTGAGAACCTGAACATTCTTGATTACGAATATTATTTCCGGGTTACTGATGCTATCCTTGGGGGAGATTATGCCACGCTGCTGCTCATTTTTGATGAAATACTTCAAAATGGTTTTGATGGACAGGATTTTCTGGGAGGGCTGAACGACCATTTCCGTAAGCTGCTGGTGGCCAAAACCCCGCAAACAGCGGAACTTCTGCAAATCAGCCAGACCTTACGCAACCACTACCAACAGCAGGCAACACATTGCAGTACCCGGTTTTTGTTTAAAGCATTGGAAACCTGTAACACGTACGACCTGAATTACAAAACCAGCAACAACAAAAGACTTCATGTGGAAATTGCCCTGACACAGTTGAGCACGCTGACCAAAGGCATGCCGGCTATGAGCGATGCGGAGCCCGTTACCGCCTCTACCGAAAGCAAACCCGTTTACCAAATCTCAAAAAACATACAGCAGCAGGCTGTTAAACCTGAAACACTGACACGTGCAGTATCCGAAAAACCACAGTTCCCGGCTACACCTCAGAAACAGCAAACAACTTCTGCAAATGAAGAACGCCAGGCTCCGGATGCTCCTGCGAAACCTATCCCCTCCCCTGTACTTCCAGAAACAAAAGAGGCTGAAGAAGGAACTGCCGCAACAGGTAATCCGCAACCTCAATCCTTTACTGCGAAACCCGTTCAGCATAAGACAAAAATATCTACAACAAGACCTTCAGGCCACGAACATACAATCCGAAATATTTCCATTAAGGATACGATGAATGCACTGAAAGCAAAAAGTGCCCAAATATCTGATGAGCCTGAACCGGTCATTATCAACGAATTTACACAAGAGAAACTGGAACAGACATGGGATAATTTTGTAAAAAACTACAAAGAGCAATCGCCCAGTTTCGTTTTTACACTGAGTAAGGGCCATCCGGTGCTGAAAGAAAATTTCAAAATTGAGTACCATGTTCCCAACATCATTATAAAAGATGACAAGCTGAACATCAATATTTTACTGGACTACCTGAAAAAAGAGCTGAACAACAACCAAATCACACTGGAAGCCATTGTGGACACACATACACGACAAAAAGAAGCCTATACCGACCGTGAACGTTTTGAGAAGTTGTCGAAAGAATATCCAAAACTCAACCGGCTGAAAAGCGAACTGGGCCTGGAACTGGGATTTTAAGAAAGCCGGAAATAGCGCCATCTTCCCCCATGGACAACACACACTGATTAAGAGGGGTTTTCTCACACGCTAAATATTCGAAACAAAAATTTACGGTTAAATTTTTCCATGACGGAAACGATAATTTCCTCGTTTCACTACCTTTGCTACAATTTAAAAAACACACCTATGAAAAAATACGTATCATTTTTGTTGATTGCGCTATTTGCCGTCACCTTGGGGGCATGCAACCGACAGCAAAAAAAAGAGACCAAAAAAATGACAGAAGCCATCAATCCCGCCAACATGGATAAAAATGTAAAGCCGGGAAACAATTTTTATGAGTATGTAAACGGAGGCTGGATAAAAAATCATCCCATCCCGCCGGAATACAGCCAATACGGAGCTTTCACCGTACTTTACGAAAACAACCAGAAGGAGTTGAAAGCGCTGGTTAAAGAGATCTCCGGGAAGAAAGATGTAAAAAATGGAAGCATCGAACAAAAAATCCGTGATTTCTACAATAGCGGCATGGATACTGCCCAAATTGAAAAATTGGGGATTACTCCCATTGAACCGGAGTTGAAGAATATTGAAGCGATCAACAGCCTGAAAATGGTACAAAAAGAAATCGCACATTTGCATACCATGGGTGTCCACCCGCTTTTTTATTTCTATGCCGGCGCCGATAAGAAAAACAGTGTCATGGAAATCGCCAATCTTCATCAGGGTGGATTGGGGTTGCCCGATGTGGATTATTATCTGAGTGACAAACCTGCTTCTAAAAAACTACGTGAAGAATATGTGAAACACATAGCCAAAATGTTTGAATTAAAAGGAGATGATAGTCTGATAGCTGAAAAAAAAGCACACGAGATTCTGGGTTTGGAAACCAAACTGGCCAAAACCTCATTCACACGTCTCGAACGCAGAAATCCGGAGAAAAATTACAATAAAATGCCACTTGCCAATTTGCAGAAGCTGTCGCATAACTTAAACTGGAAAGCTTACTTTACCAATATTGGTTTGGACAAACCGGGCGACATCAACGTGGGACAGCCTCGTTTTTTCAGCGGCATAAGTAAGATCATGCAAGAGACACCGGTAAATGTATGGAAGGCCTACTTAGAATGGAACCTGTTGAATGATGCAGCACCTTACCTAAGCAAAAATTTTGTCCTGGAAAACTTCAATTTCTATGGGAAAACCATGTCGGGGCAACAGAAAATACAACCGCGCTGGAAACGCGTTATGCGCGCCACCTCTCATGGCCTTGGCGAAGCACTCGGCGAGCTTTATGTAGCCAAATATTTCCCTCCCTCTTCTAAAAAGCGTATGCTTCAGTTAGTGGATAACCTGAAACTGGCTTTTGCAGACCGCATCAACAAACTGGATTGGATGAGTGACACAACGAAAGTAAAAGCCATCGCAAAACTGAAAGCCATCACCGTAAAGATTGGCTATCCTGACAAATGGAAAGATTACTCCAAACTGAATATTGTACCCGATAATTATTTCAAAAATGTCACCAATGCCAGCGAATTTGCTTTTGACTTTAATCGCAACAAAGTTGGAAAACCCGTGGACAAATCCGAATGGGGCATGACACCACAAATGGTTAATGCCTACTACAACCCTTCGAACAACGAGATTGTTTTCCCTGCAGGCATTTTACAACCTCCGTTTTTTAACAAAGATGCAGATAATGCTGTGAACTATGGCGCTATTGGCGTAGTTATCGGCCACGAAATGACCCATGGTTTTGACGACCAGGGCAGGAAATACGACAAAAACGGAAACATGAACAACTGGTGGACGGCACAGGATGCCAGACGTTTTAAAGCAAAGACCACAAAACTGGCCGACCTTTACGACCATTATACGGTTCTTGATTCGCTACACGTGAACGGGCAACTAACTATGGGTGAAAATATTGCTGACCTTGGCGGCCTCAATATTTCCTACGAAGCCTATTTAAAATCACTG
>CAYLSW010000231.1:0-3644 GCA_964386145.1 uncultured Lentimicrobiaceae bacterium
TCATACAGCATCCGGAAACGGTGCAGAAACTTCATCCGGAATTTAAAATATTAGGTGATCTGGAGCGCCTTATTTCCAAAGTGGCCACTTACCGTGTCAATCCGCGTGAGCTAAAGCAATTGCAACGTGCCCTGCATTCGGTTGTGGAGATAAAGACCATTTGTTCCGAAAGCGGCCTGTCTGTTTTGGAGAAAATGGCAGAGCAAATCAACCCATGCAGATCGCTAATTAACAAACTAAAAGCAGAGCTCACAGAAGACCCGCCTGTTTCGGTAAGCAAAGGCAGCGTGATGGCCGACGGTGTTTCGCAGGAGTTGGATGAGCTGCGCAAAATTGCCTTTTCAGGTAAAGATTATCTTGTCCAAATACAACAACACGAGAGCGAACGCACCGGCATCTCTTCGTTGAAGATTGGATACAACAACGTCTTCGGTTACTATCTTGAAGTAACCAATACCCACAAAGAGAAAGTCCCGGAAGAGTGGCATCGCAAACAAACACTTACAAACTCAGAGCGATACATCACAGAAGAGCTGAAAGAGTATGAACAAAAAATCCTCGGCGCAGAAGATAAAATCCAGATTTTGGAACAGCAGCTTTTTGAACAGTTGGTACAGTACGCCGCCACTTTTATCAAACCGATTCAAATGGATGCCTCACTAATGGCTACGCTGGATTGTTTGATTTCATTTTCCGGTATATCATCGGAAAACGGCTATAGCCGTCCGGAAATTAATGGTGAGTATGCCATCGACATCAAAGCCGGCCGCCATCCGGTCATCGAACAAAATCTGCCACAAGACGAGCATTATGTGGACAACGATGTTTATCTTGATAATAAAAAACAGCAAATTATTATTCTGACTGGCCCCAACATGTCAGGGAAATCGGCTCTTTTGAGGCAGACGGCACTCATCGTCCTCATGGCACAAATGGGTTGTTATGTTCCTGCCAAAGAAGCTAAAATCGGATTGGTTGATAAAATATTCACCCGCGTGGGAGCTTCCGACAACATTTCGTCCGGCGAATCCACGTTTATGGTGGAGATGAACGAAACCGCCAGTATTTTAAACAACATTTCCAACCGCAGCCTTATTCTGTTAGATGAAATCGGGCGCGGAACCAGCACATACGATGGCATTTCCATCGCCTGGTCTATTGTGGAATACCTGCACAACCACCCGGCATCCCGCGCCAAGGTGCTGTTTGCCACACATTATCACGAACTTAATGAGATGGCTGCCAGCCTTCCGCGCATCAGAAACTACCATATATCAATTAAAGAGATGGGTAACAAGGTGATTTTTCTGCGAAAGCTAAAAAAGGGTGGCAGCGAGCACAGTTTTGGAATTCATGTGGCAGAGATGGCCGGGATGCCTGCCAAAGTTTTGAAACGTGCCAAAGAGCTGTTGAAAGTGCTGGAGAAAACGCACTCGCACAAAGAGCTGGAAGAAGGTCTGGGTAAGATGGCGGAGGCCGACGACTTTCAGCTTAGCTTCATTCAGTTAGACGACCCGCTTTTGCAGCAAATCAAACAGGACATTTTGAATACTGACATCGATACGCTGACACCGGTGGAGGCACTTATGAAGTTAAACGAGATTAAGAATCTACTAAAGCAAATTTCATAACCAACAGCATGCACAGTTATGGCCATTGTTTCAACATCTTTCAAAAAATTTCCGGAATTTTTCACTTTTTAACCTAACCTTATACACAGAATTGTAAATTGTTCATTTACAGCTTTTTGTGTATTTACATAATAGGAACAAGTTCGCTTGTTGGCGGGACTGATTAACTCATAAGTTCTTCGTCTTGAGAAGTCAAAATACGAAACGTAAAGGTGAGCGCAGATTTTCGACTCGCAGGAATAGCCTTAGCTATTTCGGGAATCGGAAATCAAGCATTGCCTTTAATTAAAGCAGTTTGGCTTCGCAATAGATCAATTTGTGAATTAATCAGTCTATATAATACTCGTTATCAGCATTATAATTTTGTTATCGAAGCGGCTGAAAAATTAAAAATTACGCTTCTGTTTTCCTCCCTTATTCTCCTAATCTAAATATTATAGAACGCTTATGGAAATTTACCGGGAAGAAAATACTGTATGCAAAATATTATGAAACCCCTGACAAATTTCATGAGGCTGTAACCGGATTTTTCCAGACACTCAATCAAAAGTACAGGGCTGATTTAAAGAGTTTATCAACACTGAAGTTCCAATTTTTTAAAATGAAAATGTCCTGATTTACCCCGCGTGATGTATAATACTGATTATCGTTTGAAATCATCCAGCGAAGTGCTGATTGTAAAATAGTTGGGGGATCCGGCCCGGTGGTAAGTTGAGCGTGAATAATTGATGCTAAAGTGAGAAATCTTTAGCCCCAGTCCCCAGGAAAATCCTGTCATGCCCATGCGTTGGCTGATGCTTAATTCCTGGCGCCTGCGGTAATTATAGGAACCACGTAAGGTAAGATGTTTTCCTATGAGGAATTCGCCTCCTATGATAAAATGGCGCATTAGTTGGTTGCTGAATTTTGAAAAGCCGGTGAGCGCTACAGGTTTACCGGTGAGCGGATCGATGCCCCCTGCTGGGCTGGCGCTGTTGTAATAGCTGACATTCCATCGCTCCAGGTGGTCGTAAACAAAGATGAACCGGAAGGGCACATGCTCCAGCCTTTTGGAGAGAGCCAGCGACAGGTCGAAGGGCAGGGGAGCCGTGGGGGTTCCGGGAACATAAGGTTTGAGTTGAAGCCCTATGTTGGCCCCTGTGAGTGAGAAAATCCAGTTGGAAGCACTTATGTAGGTTCCGGCAACATCTACGGCCAGGCCAAAGGAGTTGTAAGCTTCGTAATAAGAGTAAATAAGTTTTCCGGTAGCGCCTATGGAAAAACGAGAGCTGAGTTTTCGTCCCCAGCCAATGCTCAGTGCATAGTCCGCTGCCCCAAAAGTACCTCCTCGGTTTCCTGAAGCGTCGGCATAGTCAAATTTTCCATAGTTCATAAACCGAATGCCGATAAGAAAACTACCTGCTTTGTCGAAAGTGTGCGAAAACTGTACCAATCCGTAATTAAATCCCGCAAAATAGTTGACATAAGCCAGCGACAAATCATTGTTCATCTCCGGATTAATCAACGAAGGGTTAACAAAAGCAATGTTGATGTCACTATCGTCGATGGCAGCCACGTTGCTGCCCAGTGCTGCAAGGCGTGCCGTCACCGGATCCTGGAGAAACGAGAAGGATTGATTCCCATAGCCTTGCCCACGAGAAAGTGTCGGAAAAATCAATCCTGCTAACAGAAGAAGTAAAATAATTTTATGCTTCACAAATTTTTTGATATTGAAATAACGGTCAGAATTCATAATTATTTTGAAACCGGAAACAAACCTACAAAAAATTGGGGAAAACAATCAGTGAAGGTATTGCCTATAACTAAGAAAAGCTATTCTTTTTGTTAACTCCTTGTCATCCGCAATAAGTTTGGTCAAAATTTCCTTCCGAAAATTATTGATTTATCATCCAATAGCTACTGTATAGCGTGGTTGTCCCTATAAATCCTCATAACAGCACATTTTTGCTTTTAAATTAAACCTACCTTATACATAGAATTGTAAATTGTTTATTTACTGCTTTTTGTGTATTT
>CAYLSW010000232.1:0-3614 GCA_964386145.1 uncultured Lentimicrobiaceae bacterium
CTACCTGTTCCGTTTACAGTGTGGAAGCCATCAAAAAATACGGGCCTTTTAAAGGCGGCAGGATGGCAATGAAAAGAATTCTTTCGTGTAATCCATGGGGAGGAAGCGGATACGACCCTGTTCCCTAAAACATTTTTGATTATGATAAAAAAACATATTTTAATTACCGGCCTTTTGCTGATAGCCATGGTTGGGCTAAAGGCTCAGGAGAACAATAATTTTAAAGTTGCAAAAAGTATAGAGATTTTCTCCGGGGTGCTTAACCAACTCAACCTTAATTATGTGGATACAATTCAT
Source organism: uncultured Lentimicrobiaceae bacterium (assembly GCA_964386145.1). Lineage (GTDB taxonomy): Bacteria > Bacteroidota > Bacteroidia > Bacteroidales > F082 > Sulfidibacterium. Next base: position 298 of record CAYLSW010000232.1, read on the forward strand.
CCGGTGAAGCTCACCCAAACAGCTATTAAGGATATGTTGAGGGGAATGGACCCCTACACGGTTTATGTTCCCGAAAAAGATATGTCCAGTTTTAATTTAATGCTTAGCGGCATTTATGGTGGCATTGGCTCCATGATTCAGAATCAGGGTGATTATGTGGTTATTACAGAACCTTATGAAGGTTTCCCGGCTCAAAAAGCCGGATTAAAAGCCGGAGATAAAATTATTGCTATCAACGGGAAATCAGCTAAGGACATGTCCTCGTTGGCGGTTAGCAAACTGCTTAAAGGTGATCCGGGGTCACATTTTCAACTTACTGTCCGGCATTTTGGTTCGGCTAAAGATACGACCCTGATCCTTAACCGCGAACAGATTAAGATTCCCAATGTGCCTTATTACGGTTTGGTAGGTGGCGATATCGGCTATATCAGGCTCACTCAGTTTAGCCCGAATGCTGCCAACGATGTGCGTAATGCCTTCGTCAATATGAAAGAAAACCATGACATTAAGGGTGTTATTCTTGATTTGCGTAACAACGGTGGTGGTTTGTTGAACGAAGCGGTCAAAATTGCCAATATTTTTGTCAGAAAAGGGCTGACCATTGTTACCACAAAAGGTAAGCTTTTGTCTAATAACATGGTTTATAAAACACCCGGACCGGCCATTGATCGTAGGATTCCCCTCGCTATTCTGGTAAATGGAAATACTGCTTCCGCTTCGGAAATTGTTTCGGGCTCTATGCAGGATCTTGACAGGGGAGTTATCATCGGCCAGCAGACATTTGGAAAAGGGCTGGTACAAAATACGATAGCTTTGCCTTATGGGGGTAAAATTAAAATTACCATTGCAAAATATTATATTCCTAGTGGTCGCTGTATCCAGGCTATTGATTATTTTCACAGGGCCAAAAACGGTCGTCCGGAAAGAGTACCTGACTCGCTAACACATGCATTTAAAACAGCCGATGGACGTGTCGTTCGGGATGGCGGCGGAATAAAGCCCGACATTGTTATGAAACCCGTTATTTTTAGCCAGGTTTCAGCTGATTTATATGCACAGAACTACATTTTTGATTTTGCCAATGAGTTTAGCCTGCATCACAAATCCATTGCCCCCGCCACCCATTTCCGTATCAGCGATTCCACGTTCAACCAGTTTAAGAAATTTGTACTCAACAAAGGATTTAGTTACAAAACCGAAACCGGCTCGCTGATTAAACGACTGCAACAGAGTGCTAAAAGAGAAAACTATTTCAAAGCGCTGAAACCTGTGATAGACAGCCTTGCAAAGAACCTCAAAGAAGAAAAGAAACAGGACCTTGACAAGCATAAGAAGCAGATAGATGAGATGCTCCGCGTGGAGATTGCGACCCGATATTATTACCAAAAAGGGAAAACCGCCTCTTCTTTGATCAATGATTATGAAGTGAGTAAGGCTGTCAGTGTATTGAACAACAAGAGTTTGTACAAATCTATTTTAACCGGAAAACCTTACCGGCCGAAAAAGAAATAATACTTATCTTGCACCGTTTGATTAAACATGAGTTTCATGACAGGCGGTACAAAAGATGTTTTTGGGCAACTATACCTTTGGGTACTGATTCTTATAGCCATCAGCCTGCCGCTTTCCATATATTTTATGAGTGCAGGCTCTTTTTTACTACTGGCTTTGTGGCTTTGGTCAGATTTCCAATCCAGTGTGGCAGTTCGTTTCTTTAAACAAAAAGGTTTCTTCAGGGGCTTTTTTATTTTTGTGAATTATCTGTGGACACTGGCGAAGGAGAGCAGTGTGGAAAAAACAAAGATTTTTCTGCAAAACAAGGCGGCTCTTGTCTTTGCCGGTATTTTTCTGTTGGATGTGGCAGGTCTGATGTTCACCGCCAATTTCGACTATGCTACAAGTGACCTGCGCATTAAACTACCCATGTTGTTATTTCCGCTGGTTTTTTCCAGTACAAAAAAAATTGATAACCGCAGTTTCCGCAAGTTAATGCTGTTTTATATTACTGCCCTGCTGGCAGGAACGCTGATTGGCGCTTTTAAAATGATATCCGGAGATTACCTTAATGTTCGTGAATTTTCTCCTTTTATCTCTCCCATCCGCTTCGGTCTGAACATTAGTTTTGGTATCCTTACACTGGGCTATTTTGTGGTGAAAGATGTTAGTTTCAACGGCACACAGAAATTTTTTATGAGTGTTATGATATTGTGGTTTGTCTGGTTCCTAATGAAAATGGAATCACTTACTTCGCTTAGCCTGCTGTTGTTGATTGGGTTAGGAGTCCTTATTTATACAGGGTTTCGGACTAAAAAACTTTTGTTGAAAACAACACTGGTTCTCATAGTTGTTCTAATTCCTTCCGGAAGCTACCTTTATCTGAAAAAAGAAATCACACGCATGACCCATGTGCCAGCTACGGTTTTAAGAAATCCTGACCGGTACACTGCGCTTGGACATAAATATATTTTCGATAGCATACATTTTGGTATTGAAGATGGTCGCTATGTGGGAGCCTATTTGTATATTCCTGAACTAAAAAAAGCCTGGAACAAACGCAGTAGTCTGCATTTCGATGCAAAGGACAAAAAGGGGAATCCGATTGAATACACACTGATACGTTACATGACCTCCAGAGGTTTGCATAAAGATGCGGCGGGAGTTAGCCTGCTGACTGCCAAGGATATTGAATACATTCAAAATGGGATAGCCAACTATCATTATGTGGAACAGCCCGGGTTGCATAGCCGGCTTCTCACATTAATAAAGGGATGGCAGGTTTACCAAAAAACCGGAGATGCCGGGGGCAACTCCGTCCTGCAACGTTACGAATTTCTACGGGCTGCATTGATTCTCGTCAGGCGAAACTTCTGGACCGGCGTGGGAACGGGCGACCTGATAGAGGCCCTCGGAGAGCAATATCGTTTAATGCATTCGGGTATCGGAATATATTATGGTTTTATTGCCCATAACCAATATTTAGACATTTTTGTGGCATTCGGCGTTTTCGGATTTCTCTATTTTCTTTTTGCTTTGATTTACCCTCCACTGAAAACTGCCGGTTTTAACGACTATTTCTTTGCTGTCTTCTACGCTATTATGCTTCTTTCCATGTTTTCCGATGATACGCTCCAAACGCACAGCGGCATGACCTTGTTTGCCTTTTTTTCTTCCCTGCTCATGTTTGGGAAAGAAAAACCGGAAAAATCTTTATCCGCTGAAATGGAAAGGTAGCTTTTTATTCTTTATTTGAACATTTTCCCTACTTAGGGATTGTAACAAAATAACTACTCCGTTTATACTCATTCTTTTGCCCGCTA
>CAYLSW010000233.1:0-3598 GCA_964386145.1 uncultured Lentimicrobiaceae bacterium
AGTCCGGCAATGTGATCCTTGTGGCAGTGTGTGATGAGAATGGCATCCAGCTTTTTGATGTTCTCCCGCAGCAACTGGTAGCGGAAATCCGGTCCTGCATCTATGTTGATATGGAAACCGTCCTGTTCAATATGAACTGAGCTTCGTAGTCGATGGTCTTTTTTGCTCCCTTTGGTACATACATCGCAAGGGCAGGCAATCACCGGGACACCTTGCGAGGTACCTGTTCCGAGAAAAGTAATTTTCATGCTTCGTGCTTCTGAAATTCTGTGCCAAAGGTAGGTTTTTCGAAGCAATTGTATTTCCCCCTCATCAGGAATTTAGGAAATAATCTTTTTCAGTAAAAATTAAAATCGTCTCCCTATTCATATTCTTATTATTTTTACATCGTTCCTACTTATTGACAAAAAGAAAATTATTTTAAAGGAAATGAAGGAAAGACAGGCAGAAAAGACCGATTCCACATCGCAAACTAACAAAAACACAAAAGCCGAAACTTATTTTAAAGAACAGGTGAAAAACCCGGGATTGTTTTTTTGTCTTAATCGTTCGGATGAATGGAATGAAACGGAAGCTTTCATACGAAAGGTTTTGCAGGATTATCCTCTTCTGAAGGTGCTGGTTTATTATACCGATGGCAAAATGGAGTCAAAACCTGTGGCAACACATCTTTTAGTAACGGACAAAAAAGACTTTAATCTTTTCGGAAAGGAAAAGCCGATTCTGAAACGATGGCTTGATGAGCAAAGTTTTGATTTGTTGATTGTTTTTGCCAAAAAAGAAAATAACCGATGTAAAAAGCTGACTGCTTCTATAAATGCCCGGCTGAAGGCAGGAAGGAGTGTGGATACGGTGGAGCCATCGGAAGATATTATTCTGGGGAAACCCGGCGAAACAATAAGTTATGACGCTTTTTACAGTGAATTAAAAAAATATTTTATGCTGTTGAATATTAAACTTTTACCATGAAAATCGAAACTAATCTCAAAGGTACAGGTGTGGCCATTGTTACACCTTTTCATAACTACGGAACCATCGATTTCGGTAGTCTTGAAAAGTTGCTTGATCACATTATCAAAGGTGGTGTTGACTTCGTTGTTGCTTTAGGAACTACCAGCGAAGCCGCTACGCTTACCTGCGACGAAAAGGATGCTGTAATGGATTTTGTGAAAAATACTGTGGCCGGCCGTCTCCCCATTGTTATGGGAATGGGAGGCAACAGCACCCAGGCTGTGGTAAGAGAAATTAAAAAAACCAATTTCGATGGTATTGACGCTATTCTCTCGGTAGCGCCCTACTACACTAAGCCAAATCAAAAAGGTATTTACAGCCATTTTAAGAATATTGCATCCGCCTGCCCCGTACCTGTTATTTTGTATAACGTTCCAGGGCGTACTGCCAGCAACATTTCAGCCGAAACTGTTTTGCAGCTTGCCTGTGATTTCGGAAATATCGTAGCTGTAAAAGAGGCCTCCGGCAATATGTCTCAGGTGATGGATATTCTTCGGCAAAAGCCGAAAGACTTCAAACTCTTTTCGGGTGATGATGCCCTTGCTTTTTCATTGATAGCTCTTGGCGCTTCGGGCGTCATTTCGGTGGTGGCCAATGCGCTGCCTAAGAAATTTTCCCTAATGGTAAACCTGCTGTTACAGGGAAAACACCAAAAAGCTCTGGGGCTTCATTATGCTCTGCTCCCGGTTATTACTCAATTATTTGCCGATGGTAATCCTGCAGGGGTAAAAGCTGCACTCAGTATCAAAGGAATTATAAAAAACAACCTACGGTTACCTTTAGTGAAAGCAAACAGAGCAGTCTGTTTTGCACTGCAAAAATTATTGCAGGACTCTGAATAGCTTCTTTATCTGGAAAATACGCATGAAACGTCTGTTTGTCTTGTTCATTTTAATGGGGCTGTACAGCTTTTATCCTCTGAAAGCCCAACCTGTTGCCTCCCGTGCTGCTGAACAGATGCTGCAAAAGCGCGGAGAAGTTTATTTTAAATTTCTTTCCACTGACAGGCAACAAGTCCAACAACTTGGACACTTTATCTCCCTGGATAAAGTGAAGGCGGATAGCGTATTTGCTTATGCCAATGTCAAAGGCTTTTCCAAATTCTTACAAACCGGAATCTCTTATACTCTGCTCACACCGCCCTCTGAACGTTTGGAAAAACAGCGGCTTCTTTCGAAGGCTCTGAAAAGTTCCCGTAATTGGAATTACTACCCCTCCTACAATCGGTATGTCAGTCTGATGCAGGACTTTCAAAAGAACTATCCTGCACTTTGCCGTGTGGTGACTATTGGAAAATCGGTTCAGAGCAGGGACTTGCTTTTCGCACATATAGGCCATTTGAACGATACTCTCCATTCTGTCCCTGAGTTTATGTACACTTCCACTATGCATGGGGACGAAACCACCGGCTATATTTTAATGCTGCATCTCATTGATTATCTGTTGAGTAATTATGGCGTCAAACCCGAGGTTACCGCTTTAGTTGATAGTGTGGATATTTGGATAAATCCATTGGCTAACCCGGATGGAACCTATGCCGGTGGAGATGCTTCGGTTTATGGTGCTACCCGTTTTAATGCCAACCATGTTGATTTGAATCGCAATTACCCTGATCCTAAAGTTGGCCAACATCCCGATGGAAATGCCTGGCAGCCCGAAACCAAGGCGTTTATGAATTTTGCTACAAGGCATCATTTTGTTTTGTCGGGTAACATACACACCGGTTCCGAAGTGGCCAATTACCCGTGGGATACATGGTCGGTTCGCACGGCGGATGATACCTGGTGGAAGATGGTGTGCCGACAGTATGCTGATACGGTACATGCCTATGCACCGGCAGGTTATTTTACGGCATTAAATAATGGAATTACCAATGGATATGAGTGGTACAGCATATCCGGTGGCAGGCAGGATTATATGAATTATTTCCAATATGACCGTGAGTTTACACTGGAATTATCAGATACCAAAATGCCCGATCCGGCTACTATGCCGCAGTTTTGGGAGGACAACTATCGCTCGCTACTGGATTATATACATCAGGTTTTGGATGGGTTACGGGGAACGGTAACCGATAGTATTTCGGGGAAACCGCTAAAGGCGGAGATTTTTATTGTAAATCACGACATAAACAATTCGCAGGTTTATTCTGATTCGGTAAGCGGTCTCTATTTCCGTCCGGTTTATGCGGGAGTCTACGAATTTAAATATACAGCACCTGGTCATCGTTCCAAAATTGTAAAAAATGTCGTGGTGGTCAACGGAAAGCCCATTGTGCTGAATGTTGTGCTGGCTGGCGATAGTGTTGCCGGTATCCCACAGCAAAAAACTTCTGCCATTTTGGTATATCCCAATCCTGCTTTTGACAAAATATATTGTACGGCCTTTTCAAAAAACAGCATGGCTTTTGTCGTTGACCTTACGGGAAAAGTTATTCTCTCACAAAAAGTCACAAGAGGTGCAGCGATGAGCATTAGTAAGTTGCCGAGAGGTGTTTATATTCTGAAAGTCGTTTCCGGCGAAAAAATGATTTTGAGAAAATTTGTTAAGACAATAGTTCGGTAATTTTTCGTTCTCGCCAAGACGC
>CAYLSW010000234.1:0-3592 GCA_964386145.1 uncultured Lentimicrobiaceae bacterium
CTTATGGTGCCGTCCCTGAAGGATGACGGATGCTTTTCGGCTAGGCTCTAGCCAGCATTCAAGGAAACGGCAACCTGAAAATACATCAAATAGAAGAGATTAACACCATGAACCTACGAGACTGGAGAGTACGTTTTATTATGGCATGTCAACTTGAATTGTCGGATGAACGGATTATGTTTCTGGAGAACGATCCCTGTTTTCTTGTACGAACAGTGCTTGCCTATCGCGTCAACAAAGGGAGGAGTATAAAAACGTTATTAAAACGACATGTTGCAACCTCAAGTTAGAACGGGGCTGTACTGTCATAAGCTACGGAGAGGTAAGAAAAGGTGTTCAAAAAAGTATTTTTCAGATTTGTCACATCTTACAATATCGTCCACCATTTTTTCGTGTTTCTTGGTGTGTTCGCAATGTTATCACTGGTATACACACTCTTTGTCTTCGTTTTTGCGAATGGTGGACAAAATGTAACTTTTGTAAATATTCTTGCTGCACTGATAGCCGGCGACATAGATAAATTTGGATATTCAAAGCTGTGGCAATCAGGTTATTTTGCCATGTCCTCTGTTGTCGTACTGGTTTGGCAATCCGTATTGATTCTCAAGTTTCTGAATCGGCCCGAATACTTACTGTTATCAAATGTTTTGACTTATTACAAATTAGGCCGCCATAATCAATCAAATAAGAAAGAGGATTTTCTAGTTTTCCGGCTTGTAAATGATGGGTATTCAGATTTATATGAAGTCGATATCAAAGTAACATATCGATTTTTTGATGAAGAAACCAAAACGTTTCAGCACTATGCCTGTCTGATAAAAAACAACACGATTCCAGTCTTGTCGCCAAGAATGCCTTTTCGTATTTATATTCAGACTGGGGAAATGACTAATATTCGGAACCTTTACCTTGATCCTGCAGATATTCATAAGGTTGAAGCTGATGCCTTAGACCTGCAAAGAGTGACCAAAAAAGAACGCCCCCTTGATGAATTCATTGTTTTTGTGACGGGGTATGACAGCCAACTGGATCAAACAAAGTCTATTTCATGGCACTATAAAATGGAAGATATTAGATTTGGCAAGTTTATGTGTATTGACCCTGCTAATGGAGGATTTTCAGAGTCCGAGATTTACGAAAAGCTTGATAAGGTTGAAAATAATGGCGAGTGGCCAGTTCAACTCAAGAACCGATGACTAGCGTGTCGGTTGGAATCATTATTCCACTCCTCGATGAGGAAAAGAATATATACAAAATAATGGATACGCTTGCTTCATTGTCAGCGGACGAGATCATCTTCGTGGATGGTGGGTCAATGGATGAAACGCAGACATTGCTGGAAAAAGCGGGTGTGCAATGGGTTCGTTCCAAATGTGGGCGGGCGATTCAGATGAATGTCGGCGCATTTAAATCTAAATCAGATATTCTCCTTTTCCTTCACGTGGATACAGAGATATCTTCAAGTCATATCGAGAATATTGAACGGGTGATGTCTGACCCCAATGTGGTGGGTGGGCGTTTCGATGTGCGGCTTTCGGGCCATCATCCGGCCTTTCGTGTGATTGAATGGTTCATCAACCGGCGTTCACGGCTTAGCGGAATCAGTACCGGCGATCAGGCCATGTTTGTACGCCGTGATGTGTTTGAGAGGCTGGGCGGTTTTCCCGGTCAGCCACTGATGGAAGATGTTGAATTCTCCAGGCGACTGAAAAAGGAGGGGCGGATTGCCTGTTTGCATCAGAAAGTGATGACCTCTAGCCGCCGATGGGAAAAACACGGTATTGCGCGCACCGTGCTTTTGATGTGGTGGCTGCGCTTCCGTTACTGGCTTGGTACCGATCCGGCGACATTGAAGCGCCTTTACATGGATTGCCCATGATTCGCCCGATTGTTTTTTGTAAGGCACCCGTCGCGGGCAGGGTTAAAACCCGTTTGCAACCGCAATTTTCTCCCGCACAGGCAGCAAACATCCACGCCGCCATGGCCACTTGCGTGATCGAACGGGTGTTGCGCCTGTTTCCTCATACATGGATTGCCGCCGATGATCCATATCATCTTTTTTTTCGCCAGTTCGATGCCACTGTTTTACCGCAAGGGGAGGGTGATCTTGGTCTGCGCATGAGTCGGCTCGCGGAGCGTGCGGTTGCCTATGGCGCGCACGGCGTGCTATTGCTGGGTACGGATAGTCCCCATATGAGTGCTGCGCGGCTGCACTGCGCCTTGCGTCTGCTGCACCGATATGACGTGGTTCTCGGCCCCGCCGAGGATGGGGGATATGACCTGCTGGCCATGTGTGGTCATCAAAAAGGGTTATTTCAGGGAATGACATGGGGGACATCCGCAGTGTTGAATGAAAGTATGAGTCGGATATCGGAACTGGGGCTTTCATGCCGGTGTTTAAGTATGGGATTCGATGTGGACGTACCGGAAGACCTTGCCAGGCTACTTCGGTCCGGTTTTTTCTTGTCGGGAGAGCCATCCGATCAGGTTGCGCCCCGCTTGGTCAGATACAATTGATATCCTCGTGAGGTAATTGCGAATGACGAGACCCCATGACTGAAATGGACCCCAAAAATGGGACAGTTGGCTAAGCTTTGTCAAACAGCGTCCACCTCGCCTCGGTTAAGGGGACACCTCGGTTAAGGGGACACGACGGTTAAGGGGACACAATACTTAATTGTTTGACGTGAAAGCATGAAAGAGCTTAATTATCTATTGTGTCCCTTGAACTACCGCTTGAACTACCGTACCGCATGGTTGCTGGTGATGTCGTATGTGCTATCATTCATGGTGTGAGTAAAATAATTGTAGTTGATACGAGCGTTATGATTAGTGCCTTGATTGGTTCAAAAGGCCCTGGCAGAGAGGTGATAAGAAAGTGCCTCAAGGGAGAATGTCAGCCTTTGATAAGCAATGCTCTGTTTCAAGAATGTGAAGATGTAAGTCAGCGGGAAAGGATACGAAAAAAATGTCCTTTGAACGATTCTGAAATAAAAGAATTGCTTCATGCTTTTTACAGTGTTTGTAGTTGGGTTCCTATTTACTACTTGTGGCGACCAAATATTGTAGATGAAGCGGATAATTTTTTAATTGAATTGGCTCTGGCTGGAAATGCCACGCACATCATTACGAATAATATTTCTGATTTGAAAAATTCCGAGCTTAATTTTCCTGAATTGACTATTTTGACTCCAGAACAAATGTTGAGAGGTGAGAATCATGGCCACACTAACCATTAGATTGCCAGACGATAAACACAATCGCTTAAAAGCACTGGCTCAGTACAGGCATATAAGTGTGAATAAACTGGTTGAGGAATTCTCAAATCAGGCACTTGCAGAATTTGATAGTGAAGTCCGTTTTAGAGCACTTGCTTCTTGTGGCGATACTGATAAAGGCTTGAGCCTGTTAGATAAGCTGAATCATTTCTTTTCCACAGACTAATTTATGCGTATTGTGAAGTTCAGGGGGACAGAATACTTAATTGCTTGACGTGAAGGCATGAAAGAGCTTAATTATGTATTGTGTCCCCTGAACTTCCAACTGAAGCAAAACATAACCTTGACAAGTGCTGCCGAGCTATTATTGTGTA
>CAYLSW010000235.1:0-3586 GCA_964386145.1 uncultured Lentimicrobiaceae bacterium
CCAATATGGCTGCTAATGTCCTCCATAGTAATTTAAAAATATCTTTTCCTGAGAGTAGAAGGGCGATAATTAAAAAAAGCAATATGAAGTAAAGATTTGTAGATACAACAACGGCGAATATTACAAGCAAGTAATTAACAAAGAACAATTTGTCAAAAAGAACATTTCTCTTTCTGGAAAAGAGATAAAATACAAAAGTCGTTATAAAAAAAGCTAATATGGCCGAAAGATAATAGGAAGCTACGGCACTCATTCCAGGTAATAAGTATCTGTGTAGTGGCGCGGAATAGAGTGTCGAAAAGTGCTTTACCCCTTGTGGAATAAACCCCAGTTTCTCGTGAAGCAAGCCCAGATTCCATTCGCCCCATGCCGGATTTTCAGTTATTATTCCCAAAGGCACAAGCAGCATAATGAGTAAAACCACAACGAAAAACAGAAATATATCGGAAGTTTCTTTCTTGACCCCGATGGTTTTATACCCCTGCCCGATGTCAAAATAACGTTTAAAATAGGAAACCCCAAACAAAGTAAAAATACCTTCCACAATACCAAAAAATAGCATGTGAGAACCAACAATGGCCGGTATGGTTACTTTTAGGCCATAGGGAAAATATATGGGGACTCCATTAATATTTTTAGCAATGGAAGGTTCTATACCCAGTACTATGGCGACAACAATCGAAGCCAGTACAATACTGGTCCAGCCCGAAAGGAAGTAGTTTAATTTATCTGAAATTTTGTTTTTAAGCAATTTATAAGTGTAATATCCTGAAAAAGAGGCGACATATCCCATGGCTATTGCATTAATAGCATAGGTGGTAATGCCCCCATCTCCAAACAGCAATGCCTGTAACAAAAGTACCAGACATATGGCCATAAACCCCGCCCAGGGTCCGAATATGATGGCAATAAGAGCCGCGCCAAGCGCATGCCCGCTGGTGCCTCCTGGAATCGGGATGTTAAACATCATGATAATAAAAGACAAGGCGGTCAAAGAAGACAAAAGGGGTAATACTTCTTCATCTAATTGTCGGCGTAATTTCTTTATCCCTTTAACAAACAATGGGATAAACAGCAGATAAAAAGGCACAAAAACTTTTGGTGAAATGTATCCGTCTGGAATGTGCATATATTATTTATTTTTTAATCAATGCCGTAGTTAACAAATTTATTCCGAGCCAAATTTACCAGATTTATCCGAAATGAATATTAATATTTGTGCTTTTTAAGAAAATATGTTAATAATGCTGAGACACAAGCTATTACATATCAACAATCGCTTCGTCCAGCCCTGAATCCTGTCTTTTTTTGTTGACAAACCCGCTCATAAAAATTTGCGGTGTAGAGTTTTCTCTGCAGGCAATTGCACTACTTTTGCAGATACGATGAAATTTATCTTTCTCAAATATATTAACAACCGCTATTTCTACACCGGGCTGGCATTCTTTATTTGGCTGGCATTTTTCGATAGTGATAATCTTCGCGAGCAGATGAGACTGAGCAATAAAATTGATCGTCTTGAGCAGCAAAAGCATTTTTATCGAACGGAAATTCAAAAAAATAAAAGCTCCCTGAATGCCCTGAAATACGATACTACCCAACTGGAAAAATATGCCCGTGAAAAATATTTTATGAAAAAGGATAATGAAGATGTTTACGTGATTATCCGTCGTATCAAGCATTAGAAGTTCTCAGGCTGTTCACAATGATATCAGTATCCCATCCGGGTACCTGCTGAAAGAAATCTTATTTAGACTGTGATTAAATTAACGATGTATACCTGTGTTTATCGTTAATTGTTTAACATAAATATTATTTTTGTCAAAATTCAGAAAGTAATTTTATTCAATAGTATTGAAACAAACCAATATATAAAAATAGCAATAGAAAATGTCAGTAACACGATTTAGTATCTCAATGGAAAAATCCCTGTTGGAGAAATTGGACAAAATAACCCATGACCTTCAATTTCCCAACAGGTCGCGAACCATCCGGTTTTTGATTAACCAGTTTTCGGCAAAAAAGGCCGGCACAGAAAACCAAAGCGTTGCAGGAGCCATCATTTTGGTTTACAACCATCATCAGCGGGAGTTACAAACACAGTCCACCCATCTGCAACATGACTTTCACCAATTAATCTTATCGGTACAGCATGTACACTTAGACAGCGAGAACTGTTTGGAAACCCTTGCCGTAAAAGGAAAATCCCGTGACCTTGAAATGTTGTCGAATCAACTGATCTCATTAAAAGGTATTCAATTCGGAAGCCTTGTAATAACAGGAACACTCTAATTTTTTTAAATTAACAGTAACACGAATTTTAAAAAGGTAACAATGAGAACATCTCCAACCCTCTCAAAAATCATCTTGTTTAGTTTTATTATGTTATTTTTTGTACTACCCTCCTCTGCCCATCAATGGGGCTCTATTTCGGGAAAACTTGTGGAGGGCAAAACAGGATATGCCATTTCCTTTGCCAACATCGTTATTGAGAATAGCCTCATAGGAACCACCACGGACTTACAGGGTAATTTTCAGATTCGCGGGATCAAAGCCGGAACCTACACACTGCTATTTTCACATTTGGGATACAAAACCCTGAAAATGGAAATACAGGTTTCCCCAAACAAAACCACCCGACTGCTGGCGAAGATGCAACCTGCATCCTTTAACATGAACGACCTGACCATTACGGCGAGGCGACCCTTTTCTATTGCGTCTTCACAGACCATTCGGAATATTGATTTGGAGCTACGTCCCGTTAAGTCATCGCAGGACTTGTTAAAACTGGTACCCGGACTGATTATAGCACAACATGCAGGTGGCGGAAAGGCGGAGCAGATTTTTCTGCGTGGATTTGATTGCGACCACGGTACGGATGTAAACATCTCCGTGGATGGCATTCCCGTAAATATGGTCAGTCATGCACATGGTCAGGGTTATGCCGACCTGCATTTTCTTATTCCCGAACTCATCGGCGATCTCTCTATTTATAAAGGCCCTTATTTTGCTCGGTTTGGAGATTTTGCCACTGCCGGAGCCATTGCTTTCAAAACCAAAGATATTTTAAAAAGCAACAGTTTCAATTTGGAAATAGGTCAGTTTAATACGCTGAAGACTACCTTGCTGTTGCAAACAGGAAAAGGCAACGCCCACCAAAACGGTATTATTGCAGCACAATATTACACCACCAATGGCCCTTTTGATAACCCGCAGGGACTGAAACGACTTATTGTGTTTGGTAAGTATTTTATCAACATTACACAACAAAGCCGGCTAACCTTTACCGTCAACGGGTTTAATTCGGCATGGAATGCTTCCGGACAGGTCCCCAACCGCGTAGTAAAAGCCGGTATTATTGATCGCTTTGGTGCGTTGGACCCAATGGAAGGCGGTACGACTTCCCGAAAAGATATGTCGCTGGCTTACGAGCTGAAACAAGATAATCATTCATTTAACGTGATGGCTTATCTGACCAACTATTCTTTTAAGCTTTTTTCCGATTTTACCTACTATTTGCAGGATACGGTTAACGGAGATATGATTGAACAAAACGAAAGCCGCTGGCTCAGCGGAATGAAAGCCA
>CAYLSW010000236.1:0-3483 GCA_964386145.1 uncultured Lentimicrobiaceae bacterium
TGGGCGATATTGAATCATTTCCATTTATTGAAACAGTACGGCAGATGAAGTGGGAACTGGGAAACCGATGTGTGGTCATTCATCTTACGCTGGTACCTTATCTGCGTGCTGCCGGCGAACTAAAATCCAAGCCCACCCAGCATTCTGTAAAGAAATTACTGGAACAGGGCGTTCAGCCGGACATTATTGTATGCCGTACCGAACGTCCGCTTCACGAAGGTATCAAAAATAAAATTGCTCAGTTTTGTAATGTAGTTCCCACTTCGGTGATTGAGTCGCTCGATGCGGAAAGTATTTATGATGTACCGTTAATGATGCGGGATGAAAAACTCGACATCGAAGTGCTGGAAAAAACAGGGACCGCTGTCCCTGAAAAACTGGATTTGGCCAACTGGGAACGTTTTCTGAACAACCTGAAACATCCCAAACATGAAATAACCATAGGTCTCATCGGAAAATATATCGAGCTGAAAGATGCGTATAAATCTATCAACGAGGCTTTTGTACATGGTGGCGCCATGAACCAGACCAAAGTTAATGTTCGTAGTGTGCAGTCGGAAAATATCACTGCTGAAAACGTGGATGACCTGCTCAACGGGCTCAATGGCATCCTGGTGGCGCCAGGCTTTGGCAGCCGCGGCATTGAAGGGAAAATAGAAGCTATTCGTTATGCGCGTGAAAAGAAAATCCCGTTTCTTGGGATTTGCCTTGGAATGCAGTGTGCAGCTGTTGAATTTTCGCGAAACGTTTTAAACCTGAAGGATGCCAATTCTACTGAAATGAATCCGGACACACCTTATCCTGTCATCGATTTGATGGAGACACAGAAGAAAGTTAAAGACCTGGGGGGTACCATGCGATTGGGTGCATACAACTGCAAGCTAAATCCCGAATCGAAAAGTTATGAGGCTTATGGCGTAGAAGACATTCGCGAGCGTCATCGTCACCGTTACGAATTCAACAACGAATACCGGAAGGCTTTTGAAGAAAATGGTATACGCCTTGCCGGAATTAATCCTGAAGAAGATTTGGTGGAAATCATTGAAATAAAAGATCACCCCTGGTTTGTGGGTGTTCAGTTTCATCCGGAATATCGCAGCACGGTAAAACAACCCCATCCTCTTTTTGTAAACTTCGTAAAGGCAGCATTGGAACATAATAGAAAAGCAAAGCATTAAAAAAAGAGGCAACCGTAAGGATTGCCTCTTTTTCCATTTCCATTAATTTAATCTCTAAGCTTTTGCTCCGGTAACTTTCCGTAGTATTCCTTCGAGGCTAAAGCGCCCCGGGCCATATACCAGTAGCGTAATCAACATTATGAGGTAATAAAGCGGAATCTCAAATCCGTTGGCACTGGCCTCAAATCCGTTATGGAGGTGAACTGTGAAAATGGCAACCAGCATCACCACCATCAGAGGTATGGAGATGATCCGCGTGGCGATGCCGAAAAAGAGCAGAACGGAGCCGGCCACCTCAGTACTGGCCGACAAATAGGCATTAACTGTTGGGAAAAGAATTCCCATCCCGGCAAACCAGCTGATAACACCGTCCATATTTTTCCATTTCATCATGGCTGGTCCCCAGAACCCATAGGCCAGCACCAACCGCATCAGCAGCAACGGAATATCTTTGGTGAATTCCAATTTTTCGGAAATTGTATCGCAAATACTTAACATTTTACATTTCATAACGATAATTTTTTGTTGAATAAATTTGGCTACCTGATCTTCGTTTAGTAGTGGTTGAAATATTTGATTTTCAAATATTGTGTTCTCATAACGACTTTTTAAGCAGGTAATTAGGATATAATCCTGTATCCGGAAAAAACATTCTGAGAAAACATGGTCTTTATAAATCCCAGTATATTTTGTTTCAGTTCCATGATATTGAGGATGTTGTTTGAGGATCGTGTTACCTCTTTCAAAATTTCTCCGACTGTGTTGCCGCCGGCAATTTGCTCAAAATAAAAAGCGTGTAAAGCCGGAATATCAACAAATCTCACATTGAAATCACGGGTGCGGAATGTCAGCAGAAAATAATTGCCGGGGTGATGTAAGGCCTCTTCCGCTGCATAGAGATGGACAGGATATTTCAGCCTTATCATCCGGTATTCAGGGTACACCACAATTTTATCTGACAGGGGGTCTCCTTCCTGACGGGATGGTGCCGGAACCTGATCTTCCATAGTGTGCACTTCTATCTCTATCCATTCAAAATGAAGCAAATCGTTCAGGAAAGGAAGAGAAAATTTATCCACGTAGTTATTCTCTGCGACAAATAGATAAAACTCGAGAGGTAGTTTCCAAACCTGTGGTGTGGCAGCAGGATGATGGGCATGAAAATCATCGACCAGTGTATCCCACTGAGTTTCCGAGAGTACCGTATAAGCAATAGGAAATGCCTGTTCCATAGCATTGTGAATATTGTTACGGATAAGCCGCCGGTACTGGTCAAGCCCTTTCTGCCGGGTACCCGGAATGGTAACCGCCTCTCCCGTTTTGCACCAATGCACAAGGTCTTTTTCTATCTGAACTGTTTCAGGAGTGTACAACATGATATTTGCTGTTTTTCGTGGTTATTTCCCGTAATTTCTTCATTTCTATTGCCAGTTCCTCCATTTCGGGAAAGTTAAAATCGCGCTCCAGCAGTACCGGAACATCCTTTTCCATTTTGGCTGTTGTGTAGTCGAACAATTCATAAACCGGATCTATAATCGGTTCGCCGTGGGTATCAATAATCAGGTCGGGAGCAATCTGCAAATGGCCGGCCATGTGGAAATAGTTGACTTTATCCAACGGCATTTGGTCGATAAATTCTTTGGCATTATAGCTGTGGTTGTGTGCGTTAACATAAACATTGTTCACATCCAGCAGTAATCCACAACCTGATTTGGCCACAATTTCGCAGATAAAATCAGCTTCACGCATTTCTGCAGCTACAGGAGTGTAGTAAGAGACGTTTTCGAGTGTTAGTTGCATTTCGAGGAAATCCTGTACCTGCATAATGCGTTGAACAATGTGTTTGACGGAGTCCTTGCGGAAAGGAATGGGCAACAAATCGTAAAGATGTGCATTGTCTAATTTGGCAAACGACAAGTGTTCCGAATAGATTTTTACATCGAATTTACGAATCATCTTCTTCACCTCTTTCAAGAATGCCCAATCAGGCTCTTCCGGACTACCGATAGACAATGATAAGCCATGCAATATCAACGGGTACTGCTCGTTAGCACGACGAAAGACATCGCCCCAATAGCCGCCGAGTCCCACCCAGTTTTCGGGTGCTGCTTCGATAAAATCGGGTTGGAGAACTGTCTGTCCGAAAAAGGCATCGGCAATTTCTCTTCTGAATCCAAGACCTGTTTGTGTTGATGTTTTCATGACTATCTTATCTTAAAAAGTGCCCACACCGGAGAAATACCGTTGTGTACACTTTTGTATGGATAATTTGTTTAGAGTCTGTCCATAAAGTCAAGTGTTTAGT
>CAYLSW010000237.1:0-3467 GCA_964386145.1 uncultured Lentimicrobiaceae bacterium
TGGCCAAAGCAGCGGAAACAGTCTGGCTTGCCTCTGATGAAGACCGTGAGGGTGAGGCCATCTCATGGCACCTTTACAATGCGCTTAAGCTTGACGAACAAAAAAGTAAACGTATTGTCTTTCATGAAATTACAAAGTCTGCCATACTGAATGCTATTGAAAATCCAAGAAGCATCGACAAGAATCTTGTTTCGGCACAGCAGGCTCGCAGGGTACTGGACCGCCTGGTGGGTTATGAACTTTCTCCTTTGTTGTGGCGAAAAGTAAAACCTTCTCTTTCGGCAGGTCGTGTGCAATCAGTGGCTGTAAGGTTGATTGTGGAAAGAGAAGAAGAGATCAAAAATTTCAAAACGACTTCCGCTTTCCGTACACTTGCCGAATTCAGTTTAAGTAATGGAAAAGATATTTCGCAATTTACGGCAGAATATGCCGAACGTTTCAAAACTTTTGAAGAAGCCAGAAGTTTCATAGAAAATCAGGTTGGTGCAACTTTTAAAGTTTCCTCCGTAGAGAAAAAACCCGGAAAAAAATCACCTGCACCACCGTTTACTACCTCTACTCTGCAACAAGAGGCTTCGCGCAAGCTTGGTTTCTCCGTTGCTAACACTATGCGTGTGGCACAACGGCTTTACGAATCGGGACGAATAACATACATGAGAACCGACTCGGTAAATCTATCCGGGCTGGCTATCGGGGCAGCCAAAGCAGAAATCGAATCGCTTTATGGTAAGGAGTATGTCAAAATAAGGAAATATACCACACGTAGCAAGGGTGCCCAGGAAGCACACGAAGCTATTCGCCCGACTTATCTTAACCAGGCATCTATCAGTGGATCCCGCGAAGAAGAACGCCTCTACTTACTTATCTGGAAACGAACCATCGCCTCACAAATGAGCGATGCCGTTCTGGAAAAAACCAATGTGAAAATCAAATCTTCAGGAGCCGGCAAAATGTTTGTTGCCAATGGGGAAATCATCAAATTCGATGGCTTTCTGAAAGTCTATCGCGAAAGCCTCGAAGAGAACAACGAAGAAAAACAGGAGACTTCCATTCTCCCTCCTCTGGCAAAAGACGATACACTTTTATTGCTGGAAATGAAGTCAGTGGAGACATTTACCAAACATCCTGCCCGCTATACAGAGGCAAGTCTGGTACGAAAAATGGAAGAGTTAGGAATTGGCCGGCCTTCTACTTATGCACCAACCATTTCCACTATTCAACGACGTGAGTATGTGGTAAAAGAGAGCCGTCCCGGCGAAAAGCGAAATATCCGCAACATACGCTTGAAAAACGGACTAGTTGAAGAAATAATTACCAAAGAAAATACCGGTAACGAAAAAGCCAAGCTTTTCCCCACAGATATTGGTACGCTGGTCAATAAGTTTCTGGTACAGCATTTTGATGACATCATCAACTTCAACTTCACCTCCAATGTGGAAAAAGAGTTTGATGAGATAGCCGAAGGCAAGAAAACCTGGAACCATATCATTAAAGAGTTTTACGGCCCTTTCCATGAAAAAGTGCAGGATACTCTGAAAAATTCCGGAAAATTCAGTGGTGAGAAACTACTTGGGCAAGATCCCAAAACCGGCAAAAACGTTTATGTTAAAATCGGACGATACGGCGCCATTGCTCAGATTGGTGATACCGACTCGGAAGAGAAACCCCGCTTCGCAGGTCTGCAAAAAGGACAAAGTCTGGAGACGATTACACTGGAGGAGGCACTAAAACTTTTTGAATTTCCCCGCAGCCTTGGCGAATACGAGGGTGAGCAGGTTACCGTTGCCATTGGCCGCTTCGGCCCTTACGTAAAGCACAACAAGCTCTTTTTCTCCATCAAAAAAGAGTATAACCCGGCATCTGTAACACTGGAAGAAGCCATTCAAATCATTGAAGACAAACGGAAAGCAGAAAGAGAGAAACTTATCAAAAGCTACGACAAAGACCCTGATGTGCAGGTGCTTAACGGCCGCTGGGGACCATATCTCGTCATCAAGAAACAAAATTATAAGATTCCCAAAGACAGGGAGGCCACTTCTTTGACATTAGAAGATTGCTACGCCATTGCCAAAGACCCGAAAAATATGCCGAAAAAACGGTATGTAAAAAAGAAAAAGTAAGCTTCCTGTAAAAAGTTTTTTTTTTGCTAAAATATTCTTCTCCCGTGTGCCTGCACCGGATTAATTGCTATTTTAGTCCCAATATAAGCATGAGATAACTATGGACATAGAGATTTATTTTGAGCCGATAAACCTTGACCTTTCCGCATACGCAGAACAAACTGTAAATTTTTACGTAGGGAACCTGATTGACCCCTTTACAGAAGTCGGGAAATTCCCTGATCTAAAGGGAACTAAGATAGCTGTTTTCGGCGTAAACGAAGATAGAAAATCGCTGAAAAACATGGGTTGTGCCGAGGCTCCTGACAAAGTTCGCGAACAACTCTATCCGCTGTTGTCACACTGGAACAATATAAAAATTGCCGATTTGGGCAACATCAGGCAGGGAAATAGTGTTGAAGACACTTATTTTGCTGTGAAAGAAGTTGTTGCCACACTCATCCAAAAGGATATTCTGCCCATCATCATTGGTGGAAGCCAGGATTTGACCTATGCCAACTACCTTGCTTACAAAAATATTGGTCGCCTCATCAACATTGCAGCCATCGATTCGGTTTTTGACCTTGGACAGGAAGAAGAAGAGCTGAATGCCCACTCTTACCTCAGCCGTATCATTTTGTATCAGCCCAACTTCCTTTTCAATTATACCAACATAGGCTACCAGAGCTATTTTGTAAATCGCGATGCATTACAGCTTATGAAAAAACTCTTTTTTGAGATCAACCGCCTCGGAAATGTGCGGGCCAACATTGGCGAAACCGAACCCATGGTACGCAACGCCGAGTTGGTCACTTTTGATATCTCTGCTATCCGTGCTGCCGATGCTCCCGGAAGCTATTATGCCGGTCCCAACGGGCTAAACGGCGAAGAGGCCTGCCGTATTTGCCGCTATGCCGGCATGAACGACAAGCTTACCAGCATTGGCTTTTACGAATATAATCCGGCTTATGATATTCGCCATCAAACGGCTCAGCTGGTGGCGCAAATGATTTGGTATTTTTTGGATGGCTATGCCAACCGGCAGCACGATATTCCGGATAATAATAGCAAAGACTTCATCCGGTTCAGGGTCTGGCTTGAAGATTATAAAGAGGAGCTTCTCTTTCTGAAAAGTAAAAAAACCGACCGCTGGTGGATTGACATTCCGGTAAAAAGTAAAACAGGAAAAGGACAATTAAAGTATCCCTTCACCCCCTGTTCTTATGCCGATTATCAGTTGGCACTCAACCAGGAACTTCCCGACCGTTGGTGGAAATTACAACAGAAGTTAATGTGAAAGTTTGGTTACTTTAGGCGTGGACGCCCAAAACGGGTGAGTATGTTGGACAACTTCGGGCGTGGACGCCC
>CAYLSW010000238.1:0-3458 GCA_964386145.1 uncultured Lentimicrobiaceae bacterium
GCATTCCCAATAATGGCGTGCAGTATGGGTTCGTAATAGATGACCCCTGCGGATTGAAGGAATTATTAAAAACAAAATAAAACAGGAGAGTTGAGTATTATGAAACAGAAAGTCAGGCAGGTTATTATTTCGGAAGCGAAATCAACTTCATATCAGACAGGAAATAAAACATCAATATTATTAATATGGGTTCAAATCCTCCTCTTTTTAATTGTACCGTTTCAAATTATTCATGCCCAAACAATCCCGGAAAGTACTTATGCTGATATGCATTGGCGGCTGATTGGGCCTTACCGTGCCGGCTGGGCAACAATGGCTGAGGGTGTTCCGGACAAACCGAACACTTTCTACTTTGGTGCGGCAGGTGGCGGAATCTGGAAAACAGATGATGCGGGCAGAACGTGGCAGCCTTTGATGCAGCATCAGCAGTCCTCTTCCATTGGTGCTCTTGCCATTGCTCCTTCCAATCCCAAAATAATCTTTGCGGGCACGGGACAGGTGGCGTTACGTTATGATATCCTTGCCGGGAATGGTATATATAAATCTGAAAATGGAGGAAAAACATGGACAAACACGGGCTTAAAAAAGAGTCGGCATATTGGGCGTATCTTGATATCCCCGGATAATCCTAAGCGTGTTTTGGTAGCTGCATTGGGAAACGCATTCCGCCCTAACACTGAACGTGGCGTTTTTCTTACTATCAACGGAGGGAAAACGTGGAAACGTGTGCTGTTTGTAAATGAGAATACCGGAGCGGTGGACCTCGCCTCTGACCCTGAGAATCCTTCGGTAGTTTATGCCGCCCTTTGGCAGATGCGTATGCATCCATGGCTTGATTACTTTTTACCTCAATCCGGTCCTGGATCAGGTATTTACAAAAGTATTGATGGAGGCAGCCACTGGAAAAGGCTTACCAGCAACGGGCTTCCATCAGGCAACCTCGGACGAATTGGCCTTGGCGCAGCTCGCGGCACCAAAGGATTGATAGTGTATGCTTCTATCCAGGCCGGCAGAAATAACAGCGGTATCTATCGCACAGATAACGGAGGCAAGAGCTGGCAGTTGGTGAATTCCAATGCGGCGCTGGCCGAGTCCTATTTTAGTCGTATCACTGTTGATCCGGACAATCCGGATATTATTTATGTTATGGATCGTTCCATCCATCGTTCAGAGGATGGAGGCAAACATTTTTCAATATTTAAAGGAGCACCCGGTGGTGATGACTATCATTTTTTATGGATAAATCCTTCCGATCCCACACACATGATTACGGCTTCTGATCAGGGTGCAGTGGTAACGGTAAATAACGGACGTAGCTGGTCGAGCTGGTACAATCAGCCTACCGGCCAATTCTATCATTTGGCGGTAGATGATCAGTTTCCTTACCGGATTTACAGTGGTCAGCAGGATAACGGTACTGTTGGAATATTAAGTCGGGGGCCTTACGGTGTAATTGAAGACCGGGATTGGCATCCGGTAGGAGGAAGTGAACGAGACTACGACGTTCCCAAGCCGGGGAATAATAATCTGATCTTGGGAAGTGGTCTTGGCGGGATGGTCTCCCGTTTTAACGAAATTACCAGGCAGTCGGCTCAGGTTTCTCCATGGCCCGTCTCCAGTTATGGCGCACTGCCTACAACTGTCCGCTACCGTTATACATGGATTACGCCTTTGGTTTTTTCTCACATAAAACCTTATCCGTTGTATTTTGGTGCGCAATATCTTTTTCAATCGCTTGACAACGGCGATCATTGGAAAATTATCAGCCCTGATCTCAGCGGGATTAAACCCGGAGCTGAGAAAGTAAAAAATCCCAATCCGGCTCAGGCTCGCTCAATTGGCTACGGAGTAATCTACAGTATCTCCCCCTCACCGATAAGCCAAAACGTAATTTGGGTCGGCATGGATGACGGCCTTATTCAACTGAGTACGGATGGAGGCAAACATTGGCGTAACGTTACACCACCCACTATCCCGCTATGGGGAAGGATTGATGCTATTGCGCCATCACCGTTTTCTACCCATGCTGCGTATGTTTCTGTTGATTTGCACCGGCTCGGAAAATCCACACCCTTAATCCTCAAAACAACTGACGATGGAAAGACATGGCAGACAATCATCAAAGGAATTCCTTCTGATGAATATCTGAATGTTGTCAGAGCAGATCCTGTCAGGAAAGGGCTCCTTTATGCCAGCACAAACCGCAGTATCTATGTCTCCTTCAATGACGGTTCTCAGTGGCAGCCACTTACACTGAATTTCCCCACTACCAGTGTGCGCGACCTTGTTGTGCACAACGGTGATCTTATTGCCGGAACGCAGGGACGCGGGATATGGATACTGGATGACCTTGAACCACTGCGTGAAATAACCCAAAAGATTTCGGAAGAGGCGGTATATCTTTTTAGCCCTGCACGAACCTGGCGACTGAGGAATGACAAAAACCGCGATACTCCCTGGCCTCCTTCAACACCGCTGGGGCAAAATCCTCCTGCAGGATCAATAATTGACTATTGGCTTAAAGACGATGCACAAGGTTCGGTTACTTTAACCATAACTGATTCCATAGGGAATATTGTTAAACAATTCTCAAGTAACGAAAAGGCAAAAAAGTTACCTGTCCATCGTTATTTTGAAAAAGGCTGGCTCGCTAAAGCCAAACATCTTTATGCCACAGCCGGCATGCACCGATTTGTGTGGGATCTTCGCTGCCCGCGTCCTTCCGCCCTGCAATATCGTTATTCCATTGCAGCAATAAGGACAGACGGCACGCCGATTGTACCCGAAGGTCCACTTGTGTTGCCGGGGCAGTATACCGTCTCCCTGAAAGTAAACGGAAAAGAATATACCCGGCCTTTAGTTATAAAATTAGACCCGCGTGTTCACGTCAGCGAAGATGATTTGGTAAAGCAACTTAAGTTTGCACAGCAGATAGACACTCTTTTAAACAAATCGGTGGAAGCCTATAATCATATCAGCAGTGTGCTTATGAAAGAAAAAAGAAAGCTTTCCGCTGCAAGAGCTGATTCCCTTTCAACTTTGACAGTTACAGGACAACCGAATCTGTCCTCTGCCATTGGAGTCTTGTCGAGTCTGGTGACTTCTGTACAACGTGCCGATGCTGCTCCTACACAAGGGCAGATGGAAGTTTTTTCGCATTATAAAAAGCAGATTGACGAACTTCTAATCAGATGGCACAGGCTGGATAAGAAATAAGATATCTGTTTTAAAGAAAAACTTTAGAACAATTAAAATAATTGTTACCTTTGACCACGACCCAGACTATTTAACGGGCGAAAAACGTTCTTCGATTTTCCGGACAAAAAAAGGGTAAAAAACAGGCCAATGACGAATAAGGCCATATTGCAAACACAAAAACAAGGGTTAATATACTTACTTGCAGGTATATGGAAAATTTAAGCGTTTAAGTGGAGTATAAATTGAGACATTACTGAAAC
>CAYLSW010000239.1:0-3435 GCA_964386145.1 uncultured Lentimicrobiaceae bacterium
CTTTAGGATTTTTGCAATAAGTGGATAGATGTCAATATTTGGAAAGCTTTTTTGCCGATAATCTTTTCTAAAGGCCGGGCCTGCAGCATAAAAAATGGCATGCATGGCTCTCCACTGGTTGTCGTAACCATGTGTTCCTTTTTCATGTCCGATGTGCCACGACCAGTAAATGCTCCAGTTGGAATCAGCTACAACGGTGAGGTCATGGGTACGGATATTGGTTCCGTAATGCAACCTTGCAGGCAGGCTGTCGTGTCTCCACACCTCTATGTGCTGAACTTTTTTTAACTTTTTATATACTGTTTCCAGTTTTCCGGGTTTCACTCCGAGATTATAAACCGGATTGTTCCCATCCATATATTGCAAATTGGCCGTATCAATATAATGGTCCATAATTACTTCTCTGTCGTTGGAAATTGGCCCCATGCCATGGTCGGAGGTGATAATGAAGTTTAATTTGTTATAGATGGGAAGTTTACGCATGGCAGTAAAAAACTTACCTAACCACTGATCCAGCTGCTCCACCATCGCAATAGTTTTTTTTCCGGAAGGAGCGTAACGATGTCCGTAGCCATCCGGCTCCGGATAATACCAAAGGATAAGATGTGGGCGAATGGAATCTGGAAAGGAGAGCCAGCGGACAAGGCTGTCGATTCTGGAGGTAAAAGGCAATGTCTGGTTGTAAGGATACCAAATGTCGGGGCGGATACCTTCGATGGCCGCTTCGGAGCCAACCCAGTAGAGTGTGGCTGCCCGTAGTCCCTGTTTTTGGGCAGTAACCCAAATGGGTTCTCCACCATAGAAAATGCCGTTACCCACCGACTTACGGTCGGCAATACTGTATTTCTTTCCTAAATCCGTTGCATAAAAGCTATTCAATACAATACCATGATGGTCGGGATACAAACCGGTGGCTATACTGTAGTGGTTGGGAAAGGTTTTGGTGGGAAAAGAAGGAATCATCTCGGCAAAAACACCTGCTTTTTTTAGTGAATCCAGTACAGGCGTATGTGCATGCTCGGGATAATCCCATCGGAAACCATCGAGAGAGAGCATTACCACATAAGGTTTTCCCGAATTCTTACTGTTTTTAACCTTTTTGTTGCAGCCGGCAGAAATGAAGATAAAACTTAAAAACAGCAGAAGTACTGTTTGTAGTGTTTTCTTTCTCATATATTTCATAACAAGAGTTTTGCTAAAGATAGAAAAAAAGCCCCTTCGTACGAAGGGGCTTTAGAATTATACATAAGGTTCATCTTAGAACCTGACTTTCAGTGAGAAGTTCATATTACGACCCCAGCTCCAGAAGCCTTTTCTGAATACATGTTTGTAGCCTGTTACGTTACCGGAAGCGTCTTTAAGAGTTAAACCGGTGTCCTGAGCTTCAATCAGGGTAATGTTATTGGTAACATTGTAAACATTCCAGTTAAAGTAGGAATCAAGTCCGCCAATTTTGAAACTCCAACCAAGACGCATATCCAGCAGGCCATAATTGGGAAGCCTGTAAGCTTGCGATCTGTCAGCAGAGTTTTTACGTGTTTCAGGTGTGAATTGTGCGTAAAGATTGGTATAATAACGATAATAAGCAGCGATAGTAATTTTCCGGGTGACGTGGAATGATCCGTGTGCACCATAGGAAGACTGTGGCTGATTACCTATTTTAAGGCCTTTGGTATAAATGGTTCCTGTACCTTTTTTCTGTTGTGTCTGTTCATCGTAAAGGGTGGCAGAGGCGTCGTCTCCATATTTCCAGTTGCCGATATTGATCATACCTCCAAGGCGCATCCAGCGGGTAGCGTCCCAGTTGCCTTCAATTTCAATACCTGAATGAATTTCTTTCAGGTCGGACATGAAAGCACTATATGTCTGGCCATCCTTTGCCCTAAAACTTGTCAGCTGGGAGATACTTGACCAAACGGTGTAATAGCCATTAAATCTGAAAGTGAATTTAGGTGCTTTATAAACATAACCAACCTCAGCTGCAGTAATCTTTTCGTTTTTCAATTTAGTGTTTACGGTGTTCGTGTAATTAAGGAACATAAACTTGAAGAAAGGTACGCGGGAATAGAGTCCGGCGTTAAAAAAGAAGTTGCTTCTTTCGGAAATATTGAAGTTGGCGCCGGCTTTCAGGTCATAACCGGGATTGGAAAGCGTCTTACTGCGTTGACCAACACCGGGAGTATAATTGTAGTAATCAACACGGGTGTTCCATGTATTTGAGAAAGTACCGGCAACAAAGGCGTTGAAAATACCTTTGGTATATTCCAACTGGGCAAACATTCCTGTGTAAGTAACAATACCATCATTCCAGTAGGCAACTTTATCACCAACTTTCCTCATGCCAAAAGCTCGGTCAGACCAGTAATCGCCACCAATAAGATTTCTTACCTCGCGGTAGTGCTCACCTCTGTAATGACGCATATCAATACCTGCTGTCAAGGTCAGCATGTCGCTGAAGTTATAATTCAATGTGGAGAGTAAACCGTACCATTTGTGGTTGTTGACTGAGTTACGGATGATGTGCTGTGAACGTGCCATGAAAGTGGTATCGCCATTTTTAACCGAATAGGCACCAACAGAACGGGCGTTAGTCGAGTCAATATTACCGGCATTGTAACTGGCCATAGCATCCCAGTTATATTGACCGCTGGCGGTCTTCGGGGGCTCATATTTATAATAGTGGCCATTGGCATTATATCCTAAAGGACCGGATCCACCGCCTGTTCCGAAGGAATAGTATGCAGAAGTAGCAAGACGACCTTTTTCGTTAATCTTCCAATACCAGTTCAAAGCCATTTGTGGTTTGTGGTAATAGTTGACGCGCTCGTTAAGGATTTTGCCACCGAGCCATCCCCAGTTTTGGTTGTATTTTGGGCCGTATTTATCAAACGTTTTTTGATTAAGCATGTAATAGCCATTTCTCTGGCCATGCTGTTGTGGAGCACCAAACGCGGTAAAAACCAACTGATTGTTTTTATTGATTTGCTGAGAAACAGAAAGGAAATAAGACCAGGCTTTTACCCATGTAGCCGGAATATATCCGGGGCCTTGTGTGTGGGAACCAACAAAGGTAACGGAAGTACCGGATTTCATAAGGCCGGTGGAGAGAGACAGCATCTCTTTTGTACGACCGAAATCTGTCAGGGAAAGTTGGAGTGACCCGCCTTTTTTCATATCAGTAGTTTTGGTGATAATGTTAATGGTTCCACCAACAGAATTTATAGCCAGTTTGGAAGCTCCCAAACCACGCTGAATCTGAATGGAGCGAACAGCATCGCCGAGTCCTGCCCAGTTTGACCAATAAACCCAGCCGTTTTCCATGTCGTTAACGGGGATACCATTAATCAAAACAGCAACATTCCTTTGGTCAAAACCACGAACATTGATACGAGAATCACCGTATCCACCACCGGATGGGGTAGCATATACGTTCGG
>CAYLSW010000240.1:0-3431 GCA_964386145.1 uncultured Lentimicrobiaceae bacterium
TTAAGTCAAAGCCGTATTTTTTCCCAAAGGAGTTATAAATAGCTTCCAGCAAAAGTGTTTTTTTCTGTTCCCCTGTTAAGGGAACCTCGCCCTTAACGGCATTATTCTGATATCCCGTATAAGCAGATATATTAAAGGTTGTTTTGCTGTTTCTTCTGCCTCTTTTGGTGGTAATGACAATTACACCGTTAGAGCCACGCGCACCGTAAGCGGAGGTGGCGGAAGCATCTTTCAAAACGGTGATACTGGCAATGTCATCACTATTTATGGCAGCGAGTGCGCTGAGTGAACTTCGGGCGCTTGAGCCTGAGAAGTTGTTATTAATTACAGGGACTCCGTCAATAACGAACAATGGGCTGTTTCCTGCCGTAATAGAACCAACGCCACGGATGCGAATGTCCTGTGTAGAACCTGGTGTGCCGGATGAAGTGCTGATAGTAAGTCCGGGAACTTTTCCTTGCAAGGCCTGGTCAGCAGAAACAACAGGTACATTACTGATTTCCGATCCTTTTACCTGAACGGTGGAACCGGTAATTTCATTTTTTCCCTTGGTAGTATATCCCAGCACAATTACTTCGCCCAATCCTTTTATCTCAGGATGCATAACAACGTTAATAGTACTTTTACCTTTAATTGTTACCTGTTGGGTTTTCATTCCCACGAAGGAAAAAATAAGCACTTTTGCATTTGGTCCTACCTTCAATGAGTAATTACCGTGCGTACCAGTGATGGTTCCGTGGGTGGTACCTTTTACCTGAACAGTAACTCCGGGAAGAAAGGAACCATCATCAGAACTGGAAACAGTTCCACTGATCGTCCTTGTTTGTGCAAAAGCTACATTCAGCCCTGCAAAAAACAATAACGCCAGCATAATTGTAAATTTTCTCATAATGATAAATTTTAGTTAGTAATAAATAATTTTTCACATTAATCTGCCACAAAGTTAATAAAAAAATTAACAACAATTAACAATAATTAACAATCCGGTAATCAAAATAGTTCTATGTAACATCAGATTTAGCAAAATCATATGGTGACAAGTGTGATATTAACTGCTTGTAATCAAGTTATTACAGCTTTATCAGGATTTTTCTGTTTAAGCGTGCCAGGGCTTAAAGGTATTTACACTATCCAATACCATAATACAAAAATATTGCGGAAAGTGGAGGTCAGGCCAATCTGGTTTGAGGCTTGTTTTATCTTGAAAAACCATCTCCTTACGGGGGTGATAAATGTATTTCAATGAGCGATGGTGTGGCCCTCAACGGGGGCCTGGTGGACGCGCTGGAAAAAATTCTAAATACCAAAATTGAAATCGCTCTTTTTTCACAATACAGTGGATCACTCGGTGCTGCGTTGCTGGCACAGGAATTGTGAACATTTTATCATTACCGGATTGATATGGTTTTTTTGATTTGAATGTTTTAGCTGTTAGATTGCAGGGGAGGGGTGTGGAATTAGAACTGTAAAATAAAATACTGTAAGGCAATAAGTTGACTTTTTTATTGTCCTATACTAAAACTCTTGTGCCGAATGGAAAACAGTACTTTACTTCACATTAAACTCCAGTAGCATTTCGTCTTCGATGAAAACTTCAAAATGGTCATTGATTTTTGTTGGTCCAACGCCCGACGGGGTGCCGGTAAAAATCAAATCACCGGATTTGAGGGAGATAAACTGCGAAACATAAGCGATAATCCGGTCGAAACTAAAGATCATGTCTGTCGTGTTGCCCTGTTGTCTGATTTCACTATTGATTTTCAGAGAGAATTGCAGGTTGTTGATGTTGGGAAACCGGTCTTTGCCGATAAAATTTCCCACTGGTGCAGCGCCGTCAAAGGCTTTGGCAATTTCCCATGGAAGTCCTTTTTTTTTCTGCTCTGTTTGCAGGTCGCGGGCAGTGAAGTCGATACCAATGCCGATTTCGTCATAATATTTGTGAGCAAATTTATCTTCGATGTGTTTACCATTGCGGTTTATTTTCAGTACAATCTCGGTTTCATACTGAATATTATTTGAAAACCCGGGATAAAAAAACGGATTGTTTTTCTGCAACAATGCCGTGTCGGGTTTCATGAAAAAGACCGGTTTCTCCGGGATGGGATTGTTCAGCTCTTTGGCGTGTTCGCGGTAATTTCGTCCGATACAGATTATTTTCATGGCATTATAATTTTATACTTTATGATTTGTTCTTGTTTTATGTTTTGTCAGGATTTTCACTGGCGTAGCCGAAAGTCCTGACAAAACGCATACTATCTGTTATTACACTCCGGTTTTCAACCCGGAGTTTGGCTCTTTCAGGGTTTTGGACAATACGCCGAAGATGTTTTGCATCGTTTGTTGTTCAAATAAATCACAATTTGAGGTTTTATGCTACAAATCAAATTGGTATTAAGCTTTTTTTCCGGCCATCCTGAGTTTGATTTTGGTAAGTACCCTTTTAGTGTAAAGCGGAAAATCGGCTTTTTGCATCCAGTTGTAGTAGGAGGGTTCTTTGCGGAAAACTTCTTCCACAGTTTCGCCTTTGTGTTTGCCAAAGTTAATCACCTCTTCACCTTTAGCGTTATATATAATCTGTCCCATGAGGTCGGCGTTGCGATGATGGGTGGAGAATTTGGCAAGGGCTTCCATGTTGTTGACTACGGGGGTACTGGATTGGCCTTCTTTGTCAGTGTATTTCGTGTTGGTATAACGATCCAGCTGTGCTTTAAGCACTTCAAAGGTAGCGGTCACATCGGCTTCGGCCGAATGGGCATTTTCCAGCTCTTTCTGCAGGTAAAAACGGTAAGCGGCTTTCAGAGTGCGGGGTTCCATTTTCATAAAGATGTTTTGCACATCAATAAAATGGCGGTTTTCCACTTCAAATTCCACGTCTGCACGTAGAAATTCTTCTACCAGCATGGGAATGTCAAACCGGTTGGAGTTGTATCCGGCAAGGTCGCAGTTGGCGAGGAATCGGTGTATGTCTTTGGCTACCTGTTTAAACGTGGGTTTGTCTTTGACGCTTTCCTGAGATATGCCGTGGATTTTCTCCGCTTCTTCCGAAATGGGATAGTCGGGATTCAGCAGCCAGGTTTTGGTTTCTGTGGTACCGTTGGGGTTTACTTTTATAATGCAAAGTTCGATGATACGGTCTTTGGAGACATTCAGTCCGGTGCTTTCAATGTCGAAAAAGGCCAGCGGCCTTTTGAGGTTTAATTCCATGATTTGTTCTTTAACTTGGGGATTTTATCTGTGGCAAAGCTAAGAATTTTTGGAATTTATCAAGGTGTGGGTTAGTTTGCACGGGAAACCTGCATTAGTTGCCTTGTTTTAGACATCTTCGGGCGAGGACGCCTGAAGCGGGGTATTAGTGGATTTGCATTGAACAACTTCAGGCGAGGACGCCTGAAGCGGGGTATTAGTGGATTTGCATTGAACAACTTCAGGCG
>CAYLSW010000241.1:0-3422 GCA_964386145.1 uncultured Lentimicrobiaceae bacterium
TGACGTAAACAGCGGACATCGTGTAAACAAAAATAATTCCCAGGAACAAAATGCAGTGGCAACCAATCTGGAGGCAGCTACCGAAATAGCCCGCCAGCTACGCCTGCGTGATATGGGCGGCATTATTGTTGTCGATTTTATCGACATGCACGAATCCAAAAACAGAAATACTCTTTTTGAACGTCTTAAAACAGAGATGGCCAAGGACAGAGCCAAGCATACGATTTTACCTCCTTCAAAATTCGGACTTATTCAGATAACACGGCAACGTGTGCGCCCCGAAATGTCTGTTTCCGTGGCGGAGAAATGTCCTGTTTGTAATGGTACTGGTCAGATTAAATCAAGCATCAGCGTGATTGATGATATCGAAAATAACCTGGAGTATTTGCGCCTTGACCAAAATGAAAAGGGCTTGACTCTCGGCGTACATTCCTATATTTATACCTACCTTACCCACGGCCTCATCTCAAAACGGCTCAAGTGGCTTTTGGAATATAAACAGTGGGTTAAGCTTAAGGAAATGAAAAATTACCACATGCTCGAATTTCATTTTTTCGACAAGAATGGTAATGAGTTGACACATTAAAAGGATTTGTAAAAAAAACCGGTTTCTGACCGGTTTTTTTTATTGGGGACTGTTTCTGTTTATACCAGATATCCGACACTCTCTATGTGTACACTTAAAACGGGGATAGAAGAATGATTGACCATTTGTGCCGCATATGGGCCAATCCAAAGATTTGCCGTAGTAGTTTCCTGCTCCGTCATAATGGAAATCAGGTTGGCATTCACTTTTTTGGCATAGTCCAGCACGGTGTCGGTGATGTTACTGGCATCAAGATAAACAGTGCGATACCGAATACCGTTTTCCTTTAAGTAAGTTTCTGATTGTGTTACATAATTCTTAATACGGTAGCGAATATTATCCACGGTGGAAGTATAAACGCCAAGAATGTGGATTTCTGCATCAAAATATTTAGCGAGCAGGGCGGTTATGGGGAGTTTTTGACGGGTAATTTTAGTGCTGTCCAGCGGCATGACAATGGTTTTGAGGTTTTTGTTTGAGTCCACCCCGGCTCTGATGGTGATGATGGGCAGTTTGCTGGCAGAAACAATACGGTTGGCATTACTGCCAATCCAAAACTCTTCAAAACCTGATGAACCATGAGTTCCGACAACAAGAAGGAATGCGTCCACCTCTTTGGCCACATGGCAAATCACTTTATATACTTTGCCCTTTTCCATGCGGTAATCAATCTCGGTGCCTGCAGCAAGTTGGGGACTGTACTTTTTAACAAGTTCGACAAAGCGCTCCTGAACTTCGGCACGGATATGGTCAGGTTCTACCGAGAATATTTCTTTGGAATAGTCCAAATGGTTAGCCCAGACCATGGTAATGCCGGCCTTTGCTTTTCGGGCAATGATAACAGCGTGTTCAAGTGCATTCATTGAGCAATCAGAAAAATCGACACCAACAACAATTTTTTTACTCATGATACCTGGTTTTAAAGTGAGTTATTTTGGAATTTGAATATCATCTTTTATTTCCCATGCCAGTGGATAAACTCTTCTTATTTTTTCCAGAAATCGGATAGCCTCCAGCCGTGTTCTGAAATCGCCCACCCGCACCCTGTAGTAAGGCTCATTAAAGGTGATGTAGGCAGGCAGGCCAAACCTTTTTTCAAATTTATCACGAATTGTCAGTGCTTTATTTAGGGCAGTGTTGCCGGATTCTTTGTAAATCTGAATCCGATAACCCGGAATAACGGGAAACTTTTTGTTTTGCAATTCATGCAACTGTAAAAGCGTATCGATGCGCGCATCTCCGATAAAATCATCGTGTGTGGTTGGCAAACTGTCCTGGCCAAAAAGGCTCCCTGCCATCAATAAAAACAGCATCACAACAAAAATCTCTTTTCTTTTTCTCATATTTATTTTCATCAAACAATTTAACTATTCATCTTCGTCATCATTATCATAATCCATACAGCGCAAACTCATAACGGGGATTTTTGCTGTGTTGATAAGCTGTTGCGCATAAGGACCCAGGAAACGGTTAGCCGTAATATTTCCCTGCTCTGTCATAATGGTAATAATATCAATGTCTTTTTTCTTTGCATAAGATAAAATTCCCGAGACAACATTAGTGGTTTCCGTTTCCCCAATTTCAAAATTCACCATCCGGTTTTCCAGAAAGTCAATGGCTTCTTTGGCAAACCCATCAATGCGCTTACGGATAACGTTCAACGGTGTGTTGTATATTTTGAGTAATTGAATTGTAGCTCCGAAAACCTCCGCAATATTTGCTGCAAATGGCAGTTTCTCATTAGTTTCCAGAGAACTGTCAAGCGGCAAAAGAATTTGTGAAACGGCATCTGTAATTTGATAATTATTGTTCACGGTAACTACCGGACACGGTGCTGTGGTGGTGATGCGATAAGCGTTACTACCAATCCAAAACTCTTCAAACCCGGTAACGCCGTGGGTGCCGGTAAAGATAAGCTCTGCTTTCAGGCGACGGGCAATTTTGGCAATTTCCTGATAGATTTTCCCTTTTCCCAAACAGAGATCAAATGAGATATCCGGATAACGGGCCGTGTAATCATTAATAATATGATTCAGATAATTTTTTTTTTCAATGCGCAATTCTTCATCAATGGTGTGGATAAGGCTGTCGGAAGGCCTGGAGTTATCAATCCAAACGAGATCAACCGTGGCATGCATCTTTCTGGCATAAACCAAAGCGTAGTCAAGCGCATGGATAGCATTTTTTGAAAAGTCGAAAGCTACAAGTAATGTTTTCATAGTTCACAAACTTTAGGTTACCGCACAAAGTTACAACACAATTTCATTGCAAAATCTGTATGTCCGCTAATTTACTAAAAATTTGCGCAATGACAAACTCTTCGGTCAAAACCTTCCATCAGAAAGCCTTATTCCGTTAAATAATTTTAAAATCGTGCCCGAATTAAACCCGGGCGAAAAAGCGTTGGAGAAATCCACGTATTTTTGCACGTGGAAAATTTTATAAAATTGAAACAGACTTTTGCCAAAGAGGAGCGACTGTACGAGAAGAAGTTGATTGATCAGCTCTTTAAAGAGGGAAAGTCATTTTTTGTCTTCCCGTTTAAGGTGTTTTATATGGCGCTTGCAACGGAAGGACATTTTCTTCCGAAAGTTCTGCTCTCTGTTCCTAAAAGAAACTTTAAAAGAGCCGTTGATCGGAATCGGATCAAAAGGTTGATGCGTGAAGCGTACCGGCGAAACAAATCTGTTCTTTCAGGGCACGAAGAAGGTTGGCAGCATCAGCTCACTATCGGGTTGATATACACTGCAAAAGTCCGGATGGAATATGTAGAGATAGAAAAGAAAATAATCCTAATTTTGCAGCAATTACTTGAAAAAAATGAGCAGGTTACTGA
>CAYLSW010000242.1:0-3417 GCA_964386145.1 uncultured Lentimicrobiaceae bacterium
CGAGGTGACAGGCAGCACATATCTTATGCCATGTTTCGCTTCCTTTTGCCAGCGACACTTCGTCGGTAAGCAGTTTTACCTGAAAGGCATTTTTACCTGTTGTCGGCGGCTGGGCTTTGGTATAGTTAGCCATTTCCGTCTGATACTCGTCCGCCTGAATCAAGTCGGGAGCTTTAAATACGAACAGCCTGATAGAGTATATCAGTGCAAAAACGATGGTCAGGTAGAACAGCCACTTCCACCAGGGCGGAAGGTCGTTGTCCAACTCACGAATGCCGTCATAATCATGCCCTTTAATAAGGTGGTCATTCGTCAGAGTATCAATTTCGTATTCTTCGTCTTTTTGAAGATGTTTTTTTTCGTTATCCATTTTTTTTCGGGTTTAATGGTTTATTTTAAATCCTCCTCCTGATGAAAATCATCCTCTCCCTCAAGTGGCAGCTTACTCATTTCATCCACGTAAGACTTTGGCGTTCTATAAACGGAATAGCCCACCCACAAAAAGAAGATGAAAAAGATGAAAAAACCAATGGTGGCAAATATTTCCACATGGGCAATCTGCTCAAGGCTGTGCATGACAATCTTCATAATAATAAGCGATTAAATTTATTATTTGTCTTTATAAATATCGGTTCCGAGACGTTGTAGATAGGCAATCAGGGCAATAATTTCCTTGTTGTCGTCCACCTTAATTCCCGACTGTCGTAAGTTCTCACCTATTTCATGTGCTTGTTTTTCTAAATCAGCCACTGCTTTATTGGCATAATCTTTCGGATAAGGAACACCCAATTTTATCATGGCGTTAATTTTTGCCGGTGTACTGGCAATGTCAAGGTCTCTAGCGATGAGCCACGGATAAGGAGGCATAATAGATTCTGCATTCATTTTCTGCGGGTCAAGCATGTGGTTGTAATGCCAGGAGTTGGGTTTGTAATTAGGCAGCGATTTCACCCCTTCGCGGGCCAAATCCGGTCCGGTACGCTTGGAACCGTAT
The DNA here is from genome assembly GCA_964386145.1 of uncultured Lentimicrobiaceae bacterium. Taxonomy (GTDB): domain Bacteria; phylum Bacteroidota; class Bacteroidia; order Bacteroidales; family F082; genus Sulfidibacterium. Next base: position 995 of record CAYLSW010000242.1, read on the forward strand.
TGGAAAGGAAAATCATAAACGCCTTCACCCGCTTTGGTATATTCGCCATAGCGTTCGGTTTCCGACCGGAAAGGACGAATCATCTGCGAATGGCAGAGATAACAGCCTTCGCTGACGTATATGTCGCGACCTTGCAACTCCAATGGCGTGTATGGTTTTACGGCTGCAATGGTGGGAACATTCGATTTCACCATGAACATGGGAATCATCTCCACCGCACCGCCAATCAAAATGGCAATAAAAGCAAAAAGAGAAAATTTCACAACTTTTCGCTCCAAAGGACGGTGCCATCCCCATTGAAGTTTTTCACTCTCTTCGTGGACGATGATTTCCCGTGCCGGAGCCTGGTCTTCTTCATAACGAACAAATTTTCCGGCAACGACGGTCTTCCTGATGTTAATGATCAAGAGGATAACACCGGTAAAATAAAGTGAACCTCCAAAGGCTCTCATATAATACATGGGTATAATCTGCGTAACGGTTTCCAGAAAGTTGGGGTAAGCAAGATAGCCGGCATCGGTAAACTGCTTCCACATTAGGCTTTGCGTAAATCCGGCAAAATAAAGTGGAATGGCGAAAAAGAGCATTCCCAGTGTGGCAAACCAAAAATGTACATTAGCCAACGCCCGCGAATAAAGCTTAGTGTTGAACAAACGCGGAACAAGCCAATAAATCATCCCAAACGTTAACATCCCATTCCAGCCGAGGGTTCCGATGTGCACATGAGCGATGGTCCAGTCGGTAAAGTGGCTCAGTGCATTCACCGATTTTAGCGCCAGCATAGGCCCTTCGAAAGTGGCCATGCCGTAAGCCGTTATGCCTACCACAAACATTTTCAGAACAGGATCTTTCCGGACTTTGTCCCAGGCACCCCGCAAGGTAAGCAAGCCGTTGATCATACCACCCCAGGAAGGAGCAATCAGCATGATAGAAAATACCACACCCAACGCCTGAACCCAGTCGGGAAGTGCAGAATAGAGCAGGTGATGCGGGCCGGCCCAGATATAGATAAAGATTAAAGCCCAAAAGTGAATAATTGATAGTTTATAAGAGTATATGGGGCGGTTGGCCGCTTTGGGAACAAAATAGTACATCAGTCCCAGGTAGGGCGTAGTCAGGAAAAACGCCACTGCATTATGACCATACCACCACTGTACCAGCGCATCCTGAACTCCTGCATAAATGGGATAGCTATGCAAAAAAGAAGTGGGAAGTTGCAGGTTGTTCACAATGTACAAAACGGCAACTGTAATCCAGGTGGCTATCCAAAACCAAATGGCCACATACATATGTTCCATGCGCCTTTTAACAAGGGTCATGAAAAAGTTAACACCAAAAATCACCCAAATAACCACAACGGCAACATCAATAGGCCATATTAATTCGGCATATTCCTTGGATTGTGTCAGCCCCAACGGAAGCGTAATGGCAGCTGCAACAATAATGAGTTGCCAGCCCCAGAAATGTATTGCCCCGAGTGCTTTACTATACATGGGCGTCTTTAACAGGCGTGGTGTGGCATAATAAACCGCAGTGAAAATTCCGTTACCCACAAAGGCAAAGATTACGGCATTGGTATGCAGAGGCCTGATATGACTAAAGGTAAGCCACGGAATCCCGGCATTCAGCACGGGAAAAATCAAATCAAAAGCCGCAGTAAGTCCGACCAACATTCCCACAAAACCCCACAAAATGGTGGCAAACATGAAAAGCTTGGTTAGCTTGTTGTCATAAGTGAACTTTTCTAAACTCATAAGCGTTTAAATTAATATTGATTTTGAACACTATTTTTTGGTTTTTATTTTCTCCGGTTGTTTCTTGTCGCGTAACTCTATCGGTACGTCAACGGGATGGGTGTCATCAAACAGCATACGAACAGCCGGAGAATAAGTATCATCGTACTGACCGCTTCTTACCGACCAGATGAAAGCTACCAGAAAACCACCGGCAACTACCACCCCAATGATGACTAAAACTATGATTACAGACATTTCGGTATTTAGGTTCTGAAATAGAAGATTGGCCAAAAGTAATAAAATTTTTTTAACAAAAATTAAGGTTTGGATAACAATTTTCAGCTTAGATATGTTAACACGCTAATAATAAGGTTAATACTTAGTGAATATCTTTTGATAAAATTTTTATGGACAGACTAACAAAGGCCACAATACTCACCGAGCTAATGGGCATGAGAATAGCAGCTACCAGCGGAGAAAGGCTTCCCTGCACGGCAAACCCAATGCCTGCAATATTATAAAGGAAAGAGATTAAGAAGCTAATATACACAATGTTCATGGCTTTGTGTGTAAAACCGATAAAACGATGCAGGCGGCGAAACTGTCGTGCTTCGATAATACCATCGCAAGCTGGTGAAAAATTATAGATGTCATCGGCAATGGTCAGCCCAACATGACTCTCGAGAA
>CAYLSW010000243.1:0-3387 GCA_964386145.1 uncultured Lentimicrobiaceae bacterium
GAACTTTCTGTAATTCCAAAATAAACTCCGTATTTTCCTTTGCCGTTAAAACGGGGATCAGGTTGTAAGATTGAAACACAAAGCCGATGTTGTGCAACCGGAAATCAATCAGCTGTTTCGAGCTGAGGTCTTTCAGGTTTGTACCTTCGATAAAGATATCGCCTTTGGACGGTAAGTCCAGCCCGCCGAGGATATTCAGCAGTGTGGTTTTTCCCGATCCTGAAGGTCCTACGATGGCTGTAAATTCTCCCTCTTCAATTTTCAAATCCACACCGTTCAGTGCATTTACCGGTACCTTGGTTTCGTTGTAAACTTTATAAATGTTTCTGGCTTCAATAATACTCATTGTCTTCCTCTTTAATATGATTAAATGTCTTCTCTTATAGCTTTGGCCGGTTGTAGCCTAAGTGCTTTCAATGCAGGCGAAATACTCGAAAGTACGGCAATCAGTGCTACCAGTATCATGCTGATTATGTAAAAGCTGGTATTTACCCTGAGAAATATTCGTGAGCTGTAACCAATATAATTCAGACCTTTGGACACACTCGAAAGGTCAAAACCATAGGTGGCAAAATGGTTTACGATAAGAATACTGATAAGAAGTCCCAGTGCTGCGCCCACAATGGATAAAAAGATGGTCTCCAGCATAATCATTGAAAAAATCTTACGTTTGTTCATGCCCAGCGCCATGAGCATGCCAATCTCACGGGTACGTTCCATTACAGCCATCAGCATGGTGTTAATAATGGCAAAAGCCAGGGCAGCGAGGATGATGAAGAGAAAAATGTAAGAGAAATAATTCATCATCACAATCATTGCTTTAAGCAGCGGCTGAATTTGATCCCAGCTGCGGATAACGATTTGTTTGCTGCGAATCTCTTTTTGAAAAAGACGGCGCAGCGTCTTCAGTACTGCGGGCGTCTCGTTATTGGCTTTCAGGCGGATAGCAATTTCATTACCGGTGTTCGCCGGATAGCCTATGAGATTGGACAAATCTTTTTTATCTACAAAAACATTGGCCTCATCAAAACGTGCATTGGCTGTTTTAAAAATTCCCACAATTTGAAAGGCGCCGCTGGTGATGGTTCCTGAGGAGTCGGTTAAGGTAACGATGAGTTTATCGCCCAGTCCAAGATTTAATTTGTGTGCCAGCTTCTGTCCGATTACCGTCGGAATCTTTTCCTCTGCCGAGAGGTATTTACCCTCGATGATGAGTTTATGAAGATCGCTTACTTTCCTTTCTACCACAGGGTTTACCCCATAAATGCTTATTCCGGCTCCGGCATTGGCAGAAGCGGCCATGGCAGAGGCCTTCATGCGCAGACTCACGCCTCTAACCTGTGGGATAGCTTCAATTTTTTTTACACTCTGTTCCGCATCAGGAATTTGGTATTGAATTTCCCCGTTAAGCAGAAAAGCAGGATTATGGATTTGTATGTCTGAAACCTCGTTGGCGATGGCTGAGTCAACACGCTGGTCCGTTAATCCCGACATAAAACCATCGGAAATCACAGCCCCGATAATGCCAACGGCGATAGAGGTAAAGATAACCGAACTGCGCAACTTATTTCTCCAAAGGTTTCTCCATGCAATTGCAAATAACATAATCTTTGATTTAATGCCTGAAAGCGTTTAAAATGTTAAATTTCGATAAGTATATAATGGGATACAGGGACGACAAAAGGGACAAAACAAGCACGATAATCGTCTGGCTCAGAAAAACATGAGCTTTGATGGAAAACGGAAGAATCGGCTCAATATTAAATTCCAGATACATTTTGGCCACATCTCCTGTGATGGGGACAGGATTAAAATGTAAATAATAAATCACCGGAGTAGCCAGCAGCAATCCGATAATAATTCCGATAACCGAAATGATAAACGTTTCGAAAATACTTACCCAGACCAATTTTCCACGTTCCATGCCGATGGCGACCATAATAGCATATTGTTTACGTTTTTCCATAGTCATCATCAAAATAGTGCTGAAAATACCGAAGGCCGCTATAATGTATAGAATGAGTAGCATCAACTGCCCCGAAATGTTGTCAACTTTAATGGTTTGCAGGATGTCGGAAAGCATGGTCTTCCATGGAATAACTTCATAATCAGGGCCCAGCTTATGTTGTATTTTGTTTCTTGCTGTTTCCAGTTCTGAGGGGTCATTTAAAAAAACAGAGAGGCTGGTCAGCAGCCCCGACTTATACGGATAAACAAAATCCTGCGCGGCTTTCAGGTTCATGAAAACAAGCTGGTTGTTCATTTGAATGGAAGGCATATGGAAAATACCGGCTACTTTATAGATGCCAAAGGCGGTGATACCCTGGTAGCCTTGTCCGAGCAATACCAGCGTGTCGCCCACACCGATTTTTAAAAATTCAGCCAGTTTATCTCCCATCAGCACCTCGTTGTTATTACCCGTAAGGTATTTGCCCAGTGTAATTTTATCGGCCAGATGGCTTTGCTGATTTTGCAGAACAGGGTTTATACCGGAAATAAGTACGCCTTTGGTCTGTTTTCCGTAGGAAGCAAGCGAAAAAGTTTTTAAACCCGGCAGAACTCTTTTTATTTCTTTAATACTATGTAAAGCTTCACCTGTGGCTTTACGGTAATAAAATGCCCTGTCGATGCTTTGGTTAGCCCAATAGCCGGTGTCGTGTACCTGCAAATCGCCTACCTGGTTTACCCCGGCCTGAATCCATTGCTCATACGACCCGAACTGCATGGAGCGCATAATTAAAGCCAGAAAAAGTGCCAAAACCACTGCGGAAGCTGTTAAGATAGTCCGCCGCCGGTTGCGCCACAGATTCCGCCATGCAATCTTTATTAAAGTTTTCATCTACCTGTTGGTTTTGTTTGAAGGCATACTTACGGGTCGCACATTTCTCATATTTTGTATGGAGAAAAAGTCCTGCCGAAGTCCTTTTACATCAAACTTCTGATGCAGGATGTCGATGAGGGTTTTGTGTCCTTTTTTGGTGTTGGAAATCATCTCCATGTGAGAGGGGAGCAAGCGTCCATCCATCGTTTTTATACGGGATGCAGTTTCCGTTTTCACCAGTTTTCCATGGGTGTCGAAGTATTCTATCTTCAGGCTAATGAGGTTCTTTTTGGTAATCCACATTTTGATTTTACCCCATACGACTGCTGATTCCGGAAGTGGTTCCAGGTCGATGACATAACAGTCGTAGCCTTCCAGTTTTTCAATTCCTGCATAGGTATGTTTGTAATCGGTTACAATGCTGTTTTGTTTCAGCAGGTCGTTGTTGGTGAAATCGGAGCCCATCCACGACTGCATCATCATCGAGGGTGGAATTTTTATCATACGGTTGATGGCCGGGATGAAATTCCACATATTTTTTTTCGATTTCAGGAAAACTTCTCCTT
>CAYLSW010000244.1:0-3381 GCA_964386145.1 uncultured Lentimicrobiaceae bacterium
AATAAGTTACACTTATTATGAAACAACTACAGCTGATTGAAAATCAGGTTAATAAAAATTATTACCGGAGTATTATATCAAACCGTTTGAATTAATTCCTAAGTTTGCCGTGAGGACAATTTGTTTTATGGAGTTATAATTCACAATAGTTCGGTAAAAATTCTATATAACTTATTATCAGATAGATAAAAAGCCTGGAATGATAAATATAACTTATTGTTGTTCGGCGTTTTGTGCCTATGCAGCTTTGCGAGAACGAAAAATTAACGGAGTATTGATTTTTAGAATAGCGTGGTATTGAAATTTAATGATGATGAATAAATTTAATCTGGACGGGAAAGTCGCCATTATTACCGGTTCGTCCAAAGGGATCGGCGAAGCCATCGCCAGGACATTTGCAGAAAATGGTGCTACCGTGGTGATTAGCAGCCGGAAACAGGATGGCTGCGACAAAGTGGCAACTGCATTCAAAGCAGAAGGACTAAAAGCCATCGCCATCGCCTGCCATGTGGGAAAAGCAGAAGACAGGGCAGCGTTGATAGAAAAAACGATAGTCAAACTGGGCGGCGTGGATATATTGGTCAATAATGCCGGAATCAATCCTGTTTTTGGCTCCATTGAAAATGCCCCGGAAGCCACCTTTGATCAGATTATGAATGTCAATGTGAAAGCTCCCTGGGATTTGGCCAACAAATGTTTGAAAAGCATGAAAGAGAGAGGCGGAGGCAGCATTATTAACATAAGCTCTGTGGGGGGAGAACTCCCGGAAATAGGTCTTGGTATTTACTCCATCAGCAAAGCAGCCCTTTCTATGCTTACCAAAAGTCAGGCGAAAGAATGGGGAAAACAAAGTATTCGTGTCAACGCCATTTGCCCCGGACTTATCAAAACAAAGTTCAGCGCTGCTTTGTGGTCCAATGAGCTGATTATGAAACAGATTAAAGAAGCTTCGCCACTGGGACGCATGGGAGAACCTGACGAAATTGCAGGCATTGCCCTGCTACTCGCCTCCGAAGCCGGCAGTTTCATTACAGGCAGCCTTTTTGTGGCCGATGGTGGATTCTTACTGTCGTAAAGATGAATGAAAAGTGCCCGAAACGGACTAATCTACGTTTACTTTATCATTTTTCCCCTGATTTTCTCCAGCATTGTTTCAGTCATCTTTCCAAGATTGAAGGTAGTTTCCAGGCCCCAGTCTTTTCGTGCAATATTGTCATCGATGCTGGCGGGCCAGCTGTCGGCAATAGCCTGACGAAAATCAGGCTTGTAGGTAATAGTAAAATCGGGAATGTGTTTCCTGATTTCGGTTGCCAACTGTTGCGGGTCGAATGAAATACCGGCTATGTTGTAAGCCGAACGCAGCGAAAGTTGCTTCGGGTCAGCCTGCATAAGTCTGATAGTGTTGATAATGGCATCATCCATAAACATCATGGGCAGAGCCGTATCTTCTTTCAAAAAACATTGGTAGCTGCTTTTCTTTATAGCATCGAAGAAAATTTCCACGGCATAATCAGTGGTGCCGCCACCGGGTTCGGTTTTGTAGCTGATAAGTCCGGGATAACGCACACTGCGAAAGTCAACACCATAACGTTTGTTGTAATACTCGCCCCAGCGTTCGCCGGCCAGTTTGGAGATGCCGTAAACCGTGTTGGGTTCCATAATCGTTATTTGTGGCGTGTTGTGACGCGGTGTGGTGGGCCCGAAAACAGCAATGGAACTGGGCCAGAACAACTTTTTTGCCTCTGATTCGCGAGCGGCTTCCAACGTGTTCATCAACGCTTTCATATTGATGTCCCAGGCCTGTAACGGAATTTTCTCAGCATTCCCCGATAGTACGGCGGCGAGATTGTAAATCTGGGTGATATTGAAGCGCACTAAAAAATGTAGCAGATTATTGAAATCCAGCACATCCAAAATCTGAAACGGGCCGCTTTTTCTTATCTCTTTGGTGGGTTGTTTAATGTCAGTGGCAAAAACATGTTCGTTACCGTAAATTTTCCGGAGCGCCATGACCAGTTCGGAACCAATCTGACCTGAGCTTCCGATGACGAGAATATTGTCCATTTTGTCTTTTTTATCGAAATAGGCATTGCAAAAGTATTAAAACAATTGTAATGCGAGATGTACCTGTTCATCATTTCTTACCCTCTGTTATTCTTCCGGTTTACACCATTCACTAACACATCAATTAGCTGAAATTTAGTATTTTTGTCCCTCAATAATTTATTTGTAATAATATAATCATGGAAAGAGACCAAAAGATATTCGACCTGATAAAACAGGAGAAAGAACGCCAAATGCGTGGTATAGAACTGATTGCTTCCGAAAATTTTGTGAGTAAGCAGGTACTTGAAGCTATGGGCTCGGTGATGACCAACAAATATGCTGAAGGATATCCCGGAAAACGTTACTACGGTGGTTGTGAGATTGTGGATCAGTCGGAGCAGCTCGCTATTGACCGTGCCCGTGAGCTTTTCAATGCCGAATATGCCAACGTGCAGCCACACTCCGGCGCACAGGCTAACATGGCCGTTCTGTTGGCTTGCCTGAAACCCGGTGATACTTTTATGGGTCTTGACCTGTCGCACGGCGGGCACCTGTCGCACGGTTCTTCCGTAAATTCTTCCGGAATTTTGTACCATCCCGTGGCTTACAAAGTAAAAGAAGATACCGGCACCGTGGATTACGACGAAATGGAAATGCTGGCCAAAAAGGAGAAACCCAAATTGATTATTGCCGGGGCTTCCGCTTACTCACGCGACTGGGACTACGAGCGCATGCGTGCCATTGCCGATGAGGCGGGAGCCCTGCTCATGGCCGATATTGCTCATCCGGCCGGGATTATTGCCAAAGGATTATTGAACGACCCGATTGAATATTGCCACATTGTGACCACCACCACGCACAAAACCCTGCGTGGGCCCCGTGGTGGTATGATTCTCATGGGCGAAGATTTTGAAAATCCATGGGGACTGAAAACACCCAAAGGCATTCCCAAAATGATGTCTGCCGTTTTGAATTCTGCTATTTTCCCCGGCATCCAGGGAGGCCCGCTGGAGCATGTGATTGCAGCCAAAGCCGTTGCTTTCGGCGAAGCACTTACCGACAGCTATTTTGAATATATCATGCAGGTGCAGAAAAATGCTCAGGTTATGTCCAAAGCTTTTATTGCCAGAGGTTATCATGTGATTTCGGGCGGAACGGATAACCATCTGATGCTTATTGACCTGCGTGGAAAATTTCCGGATATTACAGGAAAAGTGGTGGAGAACACGCTGGTGAAAGCCGATATTACCGTGAACAAAAATATGGTTCCTTTCGACAGCCGTTCGCCTTTCAAGACCAGTGGTCTGCGCGTTGGGACACCTGCCATCACTACAC
>CAYLSW010000245.1:0-1839 GCA_964386145.1 uncultured Lentimicrobiaceae bacterium
AAGGCGTACAAAAAGGTACTTACATTCGGGTCGGCTCTTCCAACCGGTTGGCCGATAAAGACATTATTGAGGAACTGGAGCGACAAAAAAGAAATATTTCATTTGATGCTTTGCCGGTTTATACCAGGGAATTCCCAGCGTTAAAGTATGCTGCATTTCAAGAGCAATACGAAGAAATTACAGGTGAAAAGTTGAACGAAACTGTGCTGCAAAAACTAAACCTGTGGTTTGTCGAACAGGGAAAGAAATTTCCGGTGCAGGCTCTTGTGTTGCTTTCTGACGACCCGCTCCGGTTTCAACTGTTTCCCTATGCCAAAATTGAATGTGCCCGGTTTAAAGGAACCTCTCCCGGAAATTTTATAGACCAAAAAACAATAGATACACCGCTGAGTTTGCAGGCAGAAGAAGCCTACAAATTCATTTTAAGGCATATTTCGCAAGGCTCTGCTTATGAGGGGGTTTATCGTAAAGACCGTTGGGAATACCCGGTGATTGCCATTCGCGAAGCAATACGTAATGCCGTTATCCACCGCGATTACTCTCTGAGAGGGAAAGATGTTAAAATAGCCGTCTTTGATGACAAAATAGAAATTACCAGTCCCGGAAAGCTACTGCCTACCGTTGATTTTAACGATTTGGAAGCCGGACAGTCCGATATCCGCAACAAGGTGCTGGCACCCGTATTTAAAAAGCTGGGTATTATTGAACAGTGGGGCAACGGCCTGCAACTGATGGCCGAAGAACTCAGGAAATACCCTGAAATAGAAATGCAGTGGAGCGAACCGGGTTTGGGGTTTCGGGTAACTTTTGTAAAAGGGAATTTTGTTGCACAGCAAGAGATACAGCAAGAGATACAGCAAGAGATACAGCACGAGATACAGCACGAGTTACAGCACGAGTTACAGTACGAGTTACAGCAGAGGACATTGTATAGTAAGGTGTTAGAAATATTAAAACATAACGAATTATCTACCAATGGTTTGTCCAGGGAACTAAAACAAAAAAGTATTTCAGGACAATTAAAAAAGGTAATCACAAGATTATTAGCAGATAGGTTAATTGAATGGACAATCCCCGAAAAGCCGAAAAGCTCCAAACAGAAGTACAGGATAACACAAAAAGGAATGTTGTTTTGTAAATTACTAAAAAACAGTGGCGATGAGTGAAAACCCAATGGAAAATGAAGAATTAAAAATGGAGAACGATTTGAGGGAGTGGAAAGAGATTAGGTTGGAAGATGTCGCTCAACTTGTAAAAGATACTTGGAAAGTTGGTGATGAAGAATTGCCTTACCTTGCTCTTGAACATATAGTGAAAGGAGGTTTGAGATTGCATGGAATTGGGAACTCAAATACTATTGCCAGTAATAAGTTTCGTTTCAATTCCGATTGTTTTTTATTCGGAAAACTTCGTCCATATTTCAGAAAATTATATCGTCCAAACTTTAAAGGAATTTGCTCTACTGATATATGGGTTGTAAAACCAAAAGGTGAAAACGACAAGGATTTTCTTTTCTATTTTTTTGCAAACCAAGAATTTATTGATTTTACATATTCTGGTTCTTCGGGAACAAGAATGCCAAGAGCTGATTGGAATTTTGTTGGTAACTCGATTTGGAGTTTCCCTCCACTCCCCGAGCAGCGCGCCATAGCCGAAATCCTCAGCAGTCTGGACGACAAAATAGACCTGCTACACCGCCAAAATAAAACCCTTGAAGCCCTGGCGGAAACGCTTTTCAGACAGTGGTTTGTGGAAGATGCGGAGGAGGATTGGGAGGTTGGTGTATTACCTGATGAATTTGACTTTTTAATGGGACAATCTCCCAAAGGAAGTTCTTTT
>CAYLSW010000245.1:1849-3365 GCA_964386145.1 uncultured Lentimicrobiaceae bacterium
AATTGGGATACCAATGTATCAGGGTAATGCCGATTTTGATTTTAGGTTTCCTAATAGAAGAGTATATACAACAGAAGCAAAAAGATTGGCTCAAAAATATGATACATTAATAAGTGTAAGAGCACCAGTAGGAGAACAAAATATGGCATTAGAAGAATGTTGTATCGGGCGTGGTGTCGCAGCGTTTAAGTATAAAGTAAATTCTGAGTATTATACTTATACATATTTCAAAATGCGGTCATTGATGGGCGAAATAAAACAATTTAATAACGAAGGAACTGTTTTTGGCTCAATAAGTAAGAGTGATTTTCAATTATTAAAAATCACAATTCCACCTCGAAATATTATTGATAAGTTTCAGAAAGAGGTAAAACCAATTGATGATAAAGTAATTGAAAATACAATACAAATCCGCACCCTTGAAAAACTGCGGGATACCCTGCTACCGAAATTGATGAGTGGGAAAGTAAGGGTAAAAATGTAAAATTATGAACAGATACAATCCAAATATTCATCATCGCAGGTCAATCCGTTTAAAGGGATATGATTATTCAAAGGCGGGATTGTATTTTATAACAATTTGCGTAAAAAACCGTAAATATTTATTTGGGAATATTGATAATGGCAAAATGAATAGGAATGATGCGGGTAAAATGATTGAAAAATTATGGAATGAAATTCCAAACGATTTCAAATATACCAAATTACATGAATATATAATTATGCCCAATCATTTCCATGGTATTATCGAAATCGTAGGGGCGGATTCCATATCCGCCCCCAACACGGATTCCATATCCGCCCCCAACACGGATTCCATATCCGCCCCTAACACGGATTCCATAAAATGGGCAGAAATGGATTCTGCCCCTACGGGAACGGAAATGGAAACGGGAATAAAAACGACAATTCCGAATATTATTCAATCATTTAAACGGTACACAACCATTAAATATATCCGTGGTGTAAAAAACAATAAATGGAAACCATTTGATGGTAAATTATGGCAACGCAATTATTGGGAACACATTATTCGCAACGAAAACGAATACAACCGCATTTCGCAATATATTATTAACAATCCTGCAAAATGGCAAAATGATAAATTAAAAGGTGGCAACGGTAATATCGTAAAGGAACCGTCAGCCGAATATAATTCAGAAATTTGGATGATATAATGACTAAAATAACCGAAAATACAATAGAAGAATTTGCTGTTGAATTATTGGAGCGTTTAGGCTACCAATACATTTATGCACCCGATATTGCTCCTGATGGTATCCATCCCGAACGGAACAGCTACGAAGACGTCCATCTTGTCGGACAGGTTGAAAAACGCTGTCCGTGCCATTAATCCTGCCGTACCGCTTGATGCACAAAACGAAGCATTAAAAGAAGTGCAACGTATCCATTCTCCGGAACTGCTTGCCAATAACGAAGCCTTTCACCGGATGCTTACCGGGGGTATCAAAGTTTCCTATCAAAAGGATGGACATCAAAGCGGTGATTTGGTCTG
>CAYLSW010000246.1:0-3353 GCA_964386145.1 uncultured Lentimicrobiaceae bacterium
TTATTTTAGATACTAACAAGCTTGATTTTGTAAACCGTTCCAAAGATTATAAAAAGATCACAGAGGTTATTGATCGGGAGTACGAACTGGGTGTTCACAGGATTATTTTTTAATCTGTTATCGGAATCCTTATTTAATAATATCAGGTCGCAGATTGTGAATATTTTCAGGATTGTTAGGAGACTGCCGTGTATTTCGTGGAGCAATACGAATATTGAGGCCAAAACCAACCTGAAGATATTTCTGCTGATCCCATTGAAAAAGTCCGGCCACATTATCCGAATAGAGGAAAAACTGAAAAGGGGAAAAGTTGATGGCCAGTGCTGCACCAAAATTTACCGGGATATCCTTAATCCAGGTATAATTGACCTTAAACGAAAAATGCCCCGAAACAAACCGGGTATAGCCGACAGAAACAGCCGGCTCAAAATAATCTTTAAAAAACCGACCCGAAAACAGCAGTGAAAAGTCATTGCGCATGTCTTCGGTATAATATTCTCCGCCGACGAGAATCCGTCCGGGAAGTTTTACATGATAACTTTGGGCTTCTTTTGTTATACCAAACACTTTTTGCAGTGTATCACCAAGATTTCCCAACGGATTATTATTATTAAATTTGATGTCAGTTCCGTTAAAATTAATGCTGTCATTTACCGGTTTGTAGGTTATTGTATTACTGCGGTAATAGACCTTTCCCCAGTTCAATATGCTGGCATTTACCCATATCCGTTTTGTCACCTGAACATCCACGCCCAAATCAATGGAAAAACCGAGGTTATTGAAATTCAAAAGATAATTGCGTGGATTAAAGTTGTTGGAATCGGGCAAACCGGAGGTGTTGACCAAAAAATCAGTATTTGCATGAATTTCGTATTGATTGTTACTATTAAGTTCGGTTCTCATGCTTAGGCCGTTGTTTTCCGTATTGATATTGGACAGGCCCTGCAAGAGGTGAAACCTTGCCCCCACTCTGATTTTGTCACTTATAGGAGCCGAGATTCCCAAATGATAATCCAACAAGTGGTATTCTGCTACAGCCGTACGACTCATGTCAAGCGTTTGGTTCACATACTGAGCATTTCCGTTCCAGATTAGTTTTAGTAAATCCCGGTCAAAGATAGTTTGCGCAAAGATGCGCTGTCTTACTCCAAAAGAGATAAAGGCACTACCCATCTTAAACCCCGCGTAAAGAATATCCATATCCAGGAATCCGGTAATCTTATCCACCGGCTGGTTGTTGTTAATTACTTTACTTAAATCAAGGTAAAGTGAATCGGAACCTGATTTTTTGGAATAGAAATCTTTCAAACCACCGGCATTAGTAGCCAATCCCGTTGAAAAGTTTGACAACATGGGAAAACCGATAACTGTTGTAGCTCCGGAGGTAAAAGCCGGATTCAAAAAACTACTTTGCTGTACATCGCGAAAACCGTATAAAATGTAGCCGTTTTGTGCATTCGAAAGCTCAGGTAACAGAAAAAAAGCCAAAGCCAGTATAAAAATTGTGCGGGAAAAGAAGTATAATTTTTTCATAATGAACCATGTTTAACATCACATAAATAACATTACCTGTTTTAACCAAAAAGCCGGACAAACGTTTTACACGGAGGGTTGGTTTTTTCCGGTCAATTACAAAACTACTGCAAATATAGTACATCAAAACAATATCTTCAAGTAATTGATTTATAAAATTTCACATAACAATAACAAATTATCAATTTTAAAGGTACAACCATTCTCTTCGGAAAGGCCATCGGGGTCAAAGAACACCTGATCCATACCTACCTGTCGGGCACCTACAATATCTACGGGATAATCATCACCAATCATAAGGCTTTTACTGGAAAGAGCGCCTGTTTTTTCCAAAGCGTAATAAAAAATCCGGGGATCGGGCTTTTTCACACCGGCATCTTCCGAAGTAATCAGCTTTTCAAAATACCTGTCCATACCGGAGACCTTTATTTTTATCCGCTGTACCTCCTGAAAGCCATTGGTTATCAGATGCAAATGGTATTTTGAAACAAGATATTCCAGCGTTTCCATAACATGCGGAAACAGGTTTACTTTCCGGGGACTGATCTCCACAAAGTCCGTTCCCATTGCTTTGGCAAGTGCTTTGTCATCAATACCGTAGTCGAGCAGCGTCAGGTGGAAACGCTTCCAGCGCAGGATGTCCTTTTCCAAAGTACCTTCGCGATACATATCCCACAACCTGAGATTGTGGTCAGTATATTTATTGTGAAATTCTTTAAAATCGGCAATCCCTTTTTGGGCAAGTCCGTGGTTTTCAAAAATTTCTTCAAGAGTTTCGATAGCACTTTTATCAAAATCCCAGAGTGTCCTGTCGAGGTCGAAAAAAAGGTATTTGTATTTTTGATGCATCAGTGCTATTTGTGAATATTAAAAACCTTGTAAGTATTTGTCACCTGCTTATTTTTCAGGCGTATAATATACAATCCGTTTTGGTTGTGCGGTAGTTGCAATACAACGTTATTGGTACCGAATTGTGGTTTAAAAATATCCAACCTGCGGCCAAGCATATCAAAAACGGAAATAGAAATATCTTCCTGTTTGTAACTTCCCAGCAGGATATGAATACGACCATCTTTTGTGGGATTGGGATAGATTACGGGAAGAACGGAAACAGAATTGATTTTCGTACTGACGCTACCAGGAGAAGTTACCGACAGCGACACCCGGAAAGTTCCGGCTTGGGAATATTGAATGGCCGGGGGTGTTTTCACATACGAAGTAGACGGGTTCCCGCCTTCAAATTCCCAGTGATAGCTGGAAACAGGGCCTGTGGACAGGTCGGCAAACCGGATGATGCCGCCAATGGGGGTTTTGTTGACATCGGACGAAAAGTTGGCAATGGCGATTGTGGAGAGCGGGTCGAATCCGGGCATTTGCGTGGTTCCTGTCAGTGTTTTGTCCAACCAATATTTTAGCTGTCTTGTCGAATCCGACCCGTTGGAATCCCAGTGTTTGCTGAAACGGCCAAAATAGTCGGGCGAATCCTGGGTGTTGCAGGAGGCATCACCTCCGGTCAATGTACCAACAATTAGTCCCGCGCTGCTATATAATGGGGAGCCCGATGATCCGCCTTCGGTAACACCATGCCCCGATATTGTGGCAGCCCATTTCACCTTCCAGAAATCGGCATTCGGATTGGTTACCGTGCCATAATATTTCATGGGAACAAGGGGCACCTTGTAGGTAGATATCATTTTAATGTCGCCCTCCGGATGATGGATGACCACACCACTGTCACTAATATTTCCGCTACGATCCCAGCCGTTATAATAAGGTTTGTAAGAGTAAGGAACTTTGTCTTTCAGTAGAAGGAGTTTAAA
>CAYLSW010000247.1:0-3342 GCA_964386145.1 uncultured Lentimicrobiaceae bacterium
TGCCATCGGGATATTTTAGAAAATAGTTGTGCTTTTTCCCCTCTTCGTAAACGCTGTAACCTTTTTCAACCTTTATCCCCGGATCGACAATTACTACCGTATGTATTCCCATATTTTTTAAATTGCCAATAAGCTTTTTCGGATGGGGGAAAGCCGTTGGGCTCCAGGTAAAGACCTTATAGGCATTCATATAACCAATGTCAAGGTAAAGTACATCCAACGGTATTTTTTTATCCCTGAAAGTTTTGGCTATTTCCATCACCTCTTTGTCGGGGGTATAGCTCCAACGCGACTGCTGAAAGCCCAGCCCCCATATCGGAGGCATCTTTATCCGGCCGGTCAGCGAACTATATTCTTTTAAAATACCGGCCGGTGTGTGATGGTAAAAAAAATAATAATCTACCCTGTCGTCTTCGACCGAGAAGAAACTAAAACGGTTGTTCCCGGCTCCAAAATTAAATGTGCTTTTTGTGGTGTTATCCACAAAAATTCCATATTGGAGTCCGTTGTGTCTTCCCATATAAAACGGAATGGTGGAATAGAGCGGGTCATCCCAGTTTTCGTAATGGGGATTGTCAGTGTTCCAGTTGGTGTAAGCCGAACCGCGCCTGTTGAGAGGACCTGTTTTCTCACCAAGCCCCACAAATGTCTCATCTGGAAACAGATGTTTGAAAATGAAAGTCTGGTGGTTCAGCCAGAATGTTCCGGTTTTACCTTCCCGGCTAATGATTTTACCATCCGGGGTTTGAAAAGTAAACCGCAGGGGAAATTTGTTGATCTTCAGTACTAAAGAATCTGTTTTAATCCAAAAAACCTTGTTGTTTTCAATGAAAGAGAATTTTGTCTTTTGCGGACTGGCTACCACCGCATAGGAAGGCAGCTCTTTCTCCTGGTTTTCCCATACGGAAATTTTAAAAAGGGTAGGGGAGAATATGGTGACCCTTGCTGTGCCATGAGTCGTCTGAAAGATAAAACTTTGTGAAGTTTTATGATAAACCGTATAATTTCCCAGACCTGCGCCTTCGTGTTGTTGTGCCACGGCAGGCTGAAGCAAAAAAGGGAAAAAGAAAATCAGAAGTATTTTTTTCATCAACGAAAATTATTTAGAAAATAAAAAATCATTGCAAATATAAACAAAGAGGCATAAGGGAATCCTTTTTGAGATCACAATTTTTTTTATTACAAATCGTTACCAATAATGTTTTTACATTTGTATTTTTAAAAGTTTTATGGCGGAAATCAGTATTCAAAATATTTCAAAGTTTTACGGTGACCAAAAAGTGTTGGACAGCGTCTGTCTTGAGGTTGATAAAGGCCAGGTTGTCGGCTTGCTCGGTCCCAATGGCGCTGGCAAAACTACTTTGATGAAAATCCTCAACTCTTACCTGCCTCCAAACGAAGGAACGGCTTTCATTCAGGGTTTGAACGTACAAACCGAAGCTTTGAAAATCAGAAAGCTGGTAGGTTATCTTCCGGAAAACAATCCATTGTATCCTGAAATGTACGTGCGTGAGTACCTGAGTTTTGTGCTGAAAATGTATGCTACTGGTTTTTCTGTTAAAAGACGTGTCGATGAAGTAATTGATCTCACCGGTCTAAAGCCTGAGCAGCATAAAAAAATCGGGACTTTATCCAAAGGTTACCGTCAGCGTGTGGGACTGGCACAGGCGCTGATCCACGATCCTCCGATACTAATTCTGGATGAGCCGACAACCGGCCTGGACCCCAACCAGCTGACAGGTATGCGGGCGGTAATTTCCGAATTGGCAAAAGAAAAGGCTATTTTGCTATCCACCCACATCATGCAGGAGGTAGAAGCCGTTTGCGATCGCGTGGTGATTATCCACGAAGGTAAAGTTGTGGCCGACGATGAAGTGGAACTTATTTCACGTAAAGCAACTTCTTCCAGTAGCTATCGTCTTGAACTGAAAGAGAAAGTACAGGCAGAAAGTTTTAGGGAAATTCCCGAAATCTCTTTTGCAGAAGCTTTGACGGGAACCGAGTGGGTTTTGCATGCCGATGCAGAAAAGGACATTCGCGAAGATATCTTCAAATTTGCCGTCTCCCACGAGTTAAACATCCTCTCCCTTTCAAAGGAAAAAGAAAAAATGGAAGATGTTTTTTATCAGCTCACAAAAGATACAAACCGGTAGATCATTGCTTTATAACTTCTGCCGATAGAAATAAATTAATTCTGAGAAAAATTCCGTATTTAACACAAGTTATTTGTATTTTTGCAACACGTTCATTGAACGAAAAGTTATATTGGGTGGAAGGATTTGATTGATTGCAACCACAATAAAAAAATGCTAAACCAATTTTTTACCTGCCGTCAATCATCGAACGCCACTGTTTGATGTTTCATCTAAAAAATTAGAAATATGTCTTATTATTTTACCTCGGAATCTGTTTCCGAAGGCCATCCCGATAAGGTAGCCGATCAGATTTCGGACGCCGTTCTGGACGAAATGCTTCGCCAGGACCCCGAATCAAAAGTGGCTTGCGAAACTATGGTGAGCACAGGACTGGTGGTTATAGCCGGTGAGGTGAAAACCAAAGCATGGATTGATTTGCAGGAAGTAGCTCGCAAAACCATTGAAAGGATCGGATATACCAAAGCCGAATACCAGTTTGACAGTAAGTCGTGTGCTGTGATTTCTGCTGTACATGAGCAATCACCTGATATCAACCAGGGCGTGGAACGTGCAACGGAAGAGGAGCAGGGTGCCGGCGACCAGGGGATGATGTTTGGCTATGCCACCACCGAAACTGAAGCGCTTATGCCGCTGACTTCTGAAATAGCCCAGGAATTATTGTGGGAACTGGCAGCCCTTCGTCGTGAGGGCGAAGTGATGACCTACTTGCGGCCTGACGCCAAATCGCAGGTAACGCTGGAATATTCCGATGATGGTAAACCTGTGAAGATTGATACTCTGCTTATTTCTACCCAGCATGATGAGTTTGATGAGGAAAAAGCCATGCAACAAAAAATTGCCGAAGATGTGGAAAAATACCTGATTCCAAAGATTAAAGCCAAATTCCCCGGATACCTCTTCAATGGATACAAATTGCTGGTCAACCCGACCGGAAAATTTGTAATTGGCGGCCCTCACGGTGATACCGGACTTACCGGACGAAAAATCATTGTGGATACGTATGGTGGTCATGGTGCTCATGGCGGCGGTGCTTTCTCCGGAAAAGATTCTTCAAAAGTGGACCGCTCCGGAGCTTATGCTGCCCGCCACATGGCCAAAAACATGGTGGCGGCCGGCGTGGCTGACCAGATACTGGTGCAGGTGGCTTATGCCATTGGCGTGAGCAAACCAGTGGGCTTTTACGTGA
>CAYLSW010000248.1:0-3339 GCA_964386145.1 uncultured Lentimicrobiaceae bacterium
ATTTCAATTTATCCCAATCCGGCCGGTAAGGTTGTTTATATCTCGTCACCCGAAATCGTTGAACTTGCCATTTTCAGTTTGACAGGACAGAAAATTATCGAAAGGAAAGGTTTCTCAAAAGGAAATGTAGATTTGTCAACTTTCAAAAAAGGTATTTATGTAATACGGTTCTCCGGAAGAAAAGGAGTGGTAAGCAGGAAACTGATTGTGGAATAACTACAGCCGAAGGTAACCCTTGCAGCCTTCTCATGCCTGATTCATGTTACACTACACAACCGAAAAAACAGACAAAAATAATCAAAACAAAACAGTTTATCCTTAAAAAAAGCATTATGAAAAAAACAATTCAATCCTTTAAATTCATCTTCTCCGGGCTTATTGTGGCATTATTCCTATGGGGTTGCGGAGGTGGAAGTACGAGCACAAACCCGTATCTCGGGAAATTACCCGGCATCGCCAAAAAGTACAAAGATGAAATTGGTAACAAGAAAGAAAAGCTGGTGGAATGTACTGATTTGAAGAAGGCTTTTAAACTTGACAAGGAAATCAAGTTGTTAAAGAAAGAGTCAGCCACTTCAATAAAAGAATATCTGGTGAGCAACCCGATTACAAACGTACCTTTTGAACAAAAGGCAGATTATCCTTTTAAAATTAAAAAAGTATGGGTGGAAGGAGCCTCTTTTTCCCGGATAAATTACCGTGCGACAGTTACCATTACAAAAGATATTTTAAACAGTTACGGCCATCCGACCGGCTATAAAAACAACTTTTTTGCTTATGTCATAGCCCTTGATAAAGAAGGGAATGCTCTCACAAAACGGCGCGGAGTATTCATGAATGCTTCCCGCAAACCATTCAAAGCCAATATGGAAGTTGAAATGTACGGATCGCTCGATGGTCCTGCAGATTTAACAAGTTTCGAAAAACTTGTCTTTGTGCCCAAAAAAGATGCAAACAAGAAGAAAAGTAAAAAATTTAAAGAATGAAAAAACTAATTTTTATATTTATCATATCATGGGGTTTTTGTTCGACGGGTTATACGCAAGAATCAATTATCGTAAACGGACTTGCAAAGGGAAAACAATGGCAAATCACCGAGAAAACTTTTTATGAAAGCGGCTACACCATCGGCAAATTTATGCCGAACGAGAATATGTTGTTGACTAACTGGATTCATTGGAATGCAATTACCATTCAGAACCGCGGTATTATTAAGGTGGATCAATCAGGACAAAATGCGTCTGTCTCCATGATCGAACGTTCCTATAAAACGAAATATAAATGGGAACCTGCCATTGGCAAACTCTCCAAAAAAAACAGAAAAGAATATTTGCAGATAATTGCCGATAACATGAGTAAAATCAATGCTTCGAAAAAATTGGTTGCAGATGCTGTTCAGAATTCCAAACTATTTCCTGCATTCAAACCCGTTACCCGTTTGTTTGGCGTGGAATGGAAGCTGGATTCTATCAGCCAAAACATCCACTCCCTTAAAAAAGAACTGGTACTTCATTTTACCATTACCAATACGAACAGCTATCCCGTAAAAATTGATATGGGGTTTTGGGGAAGGGATGTTTTTAACGGCGTGGCTTCAACAATGAAAAATTATAAGCCCGGAGGAACTGGATATGAAAGGTTTATTTCCGAAATGATACCTAAACAAAAAGCAACATATGCCATTCATTACAGTGCTACGGCAATCATTGCCAACATTCCGCTGTACAAGCAATTGGTAAATGTAGGAAAAAAGAGAGGCTATTTATATATTTACAATATCAAAGTGCCTTACAACAGCGACTGACATGGCCTGTCAGGCACTAACACAAAAGTGGCAGGTGTTCCTATCCGGTTCCGTCTGCCACTTTTATTTTGAAAGTATTCAGGCGTATTATTTTTCTTTCAGGCACTTATGAATATTTTTTGTACCTTAGCCAAAAACAACGTAAACCTGAATTCTGTATCTTTTTAAAATAGAGCAACCTGATGGTTGCCCCCTTAAGGTCCCGCAAGTAGTGGCAGTTGTATTCGATGCAATGGCTAACAATGTTTTTTGGAGACAGCCAGGCGAAAAAGATGGGTAAATCGTTAGGTGTGGATTCCTTAACGCACATTATAAAATGGATGATTCCTTTTTACGAATAAAACCTTCTTCGCTATTATTAATTGTTTTCGTATGTGTTATGCTCACCTGCCTGTTGCTCAATCCTGCCATCGCAAGCGCTCAGAAACAATCGAACTATCTCAAATATTTGGAATCATTGGGGGAGTATCCCGAAGATTCACTGGCCACCATCTTATTCCAGAAAAGCCAGAATTATGTTGTGGCTGATTCCCTGGGATTTTCCAGTCAGCTTTTGGCTCTTTGTATTGATATTGCCCGGCAACAAAATGATATGTCGCTCATTGGATTAGCCAAAATAACACAGGGGAAGGTGTATAATAATCTTTTGGATTATCGTGCTTCTTTCCTGGCCTACAACGAAGCATATGCTTTGGCTCTTCAACGTAAAGATACCGCTCTGCTGATTAAAGCAATGAAAGGTATTGAGAGATATTATTACCAATTGGAGATGGTTGATTCGGCGATTATCTACTGTGTATCTGCCTTAGCTATCAATAAGTTACAAAAGAATTATGCTGAACTTTCAAATAATTATAGAAGTTTATATACTTACCAGCGATATTCTACGGGAGATGTTTTGTTAAATACTTTTGTACTTGACGGACTAATGGATTCCAGTTTAAACGCTGCAATAAAATCAAAAAACCCCAATTTGCTGACTTTTGTACTTACCGGTTTTGGGTTGGAAACCTACAATGATGACATTGAGAAAGCGTTCGACTATATGCAGAAGGCAAGAACCTTAGCAAGAAAATTACCTGCCCCTTCCAAAGAATTGGTTTATGCTTTAACAGAGTCAAGTGTAATCTATTTACGCAGTAACCAGACAAAACAGGCTGGAATTTTTTTAAATGAAGCACTGCCCTTAGCTAAAAAAACAAATTTTAACAGCCAGTTAACGCATATCAATTTTTTAATGGGCGATCTGCTTTATGCCGAAGATTCTTTTTCACAGGCTGTTCCGTATTATTATAAAGCCATTGCTTTGGCAGAAAAATACCGGTACAGGTATTACCTCCCTTTTATCTATAACAAATTGTTTGAAATATATTTATCCGAAAAAAACTTTGACAGCAGCTATAAATTTCAACAGAAATATATGGAAGTGTTCAGAAAAAACTACAACAGGAATATGGGTGTTCAAATTGCCAGACTGTCAGCAAAATTTCAGGTAGAACAAAAAGTAGAAGCCATTGATGATCTGACAATCATCA
>CAYLSW010000249.1:0-3330 GCA_964386145.1 uncultured Lentimicrobiaceae bacterium
CTATCGTAAAAAAGAACAAGGCCATCAAACCGTCATTAATCCAGTGATGCAGCGTTCCGAAAAGTTTAAAATCACCCCATGTGAAGCCAACTTTCATTTCATACCACAAATGTTGATAAGCCGGATAGAACGAAGAATTCGCCCAAAAAAGAGCCACCACGGTTGCGAAGATAAGCAGTACACCACCACCGGTTTCCTGATTGATAAAAGTAGAAACGCCAAAGTGCCGGATAGATTTTTTATTCATAAGGCAATAATGTTGTTGGAAAAGAAGCCGCTAAAGTAATGGAAAATAATATTACTGAAAAAATTTATCTGGTTCTGTACTGTTTCAATACTCCGGTAATAATTTTGTTAACCTGATTTTCAATCAGTTGTACTTGTTTCATAATAAGTGTAACTTATTATGAAACAAGTATTTGCAGCTTTGCGACTTTGCGAGAACGAAAAATTAACCAAGTATTGTTATCGTAAAAGCACATAAATACCCTTACCCATTGAATATTGAATGTTAAACTGAAGAATAAAACAGCTAAGAAATTTAAAATTTCATGTTTTGTGAAATATACCGAAAACATATTGCCATTCAGCACAATTTCTCCATATTGTACATGGTCGGAAAACAAAACTCCCGATAGTATTCTGTAACTACCGGGAGTTTTTTCCATCACTTACGTATGATGCGTTGTAAGTAAACGTTTCACCAGTCTATTCGCTCTTTTGTCTGATAGCGACGATGAAATCATAGGCATAAAACAATACGCCGGCAAAGAAGACAAAACCGGTTACAAACCACACGGCAAACCATCCAATTTGGTGTACCTGTGCTGCTATGTATCCCTGTCCGGCAACTCTGGAAATAGAAATCTGCATAAGTCCCAGCACCTCCATTGCCAGCACCATCATGACCATTCCGATGTTCATAAGCCAGAAGGCCCATGCCCATCTGTGTTTATCCGTGATGGTATCTTTAAAGTTTTCTTCACCATTGCGAGTTTCAATAGCATAATAAATAAAAGCAATAAAGATGGCTGCAAATGCTGAGAAAAAGGCCATGTGACCGTGAGCTGCTGTTACTTCGGTTCCATGCATCCAGTAATTCACAGAAAACCAGGTTTGACTTCCACCCAGGATAGTTAATCCGATAAAAGATCCTATTGTCCCGCCAATTAGCCAATACAATGCAGGTAAATTCTTAACCTTAACTTTTGATTTTCGCGCATAGATTAACCCATCTATCATCATAGCGACCGGAGGGATGGCTTCAAATACGCTGAAAATACTACCAACCCATGTCCAATAATGCGGAGTGCCTATCCAGAAATAATGATGTCCCATTCCCAAGATTCCGCTGGCAAGGATGAGGAAGAACTCAATATAAAACCATCGGTACATCCTCTCTTTGGGAACTTTGAAAAGCTTAATGATTAAGTAGCCAATGAACAGGGTCTCATACATTTCCCAGGTTGCTTCCACCCAATAATGTATGACCCACCAGCGCAGGTAATCCTGAACAACAAAATTCCTCAAATATGGCATTCCGGGCAAATACATGAGTATTGTACCTATTGTGGTAACGAGGAGAAGTATGTTTATCGGACTTTTCTTCGGCGCCTTATTCATCGTCTTAATGATATTATAAAGCCATAAAAGCGCTGCCACTACAATCATCCAGTCAAAAACAGGAGCAGCTTCGACATACTCCAGTCCCTGCCCGTCGTAATAATGGAAGAAATAGCTGACAATAGCGCCGACACCAGCTGCGCAAAACACGATGAGTTGTATCATGGCAATCTTCGTGCTGAAGAGTTCCCTGCCTGATTCTTCAATTATAATGTAATAAGTGGCTCCCATTATTGCCAGAAACATCCAGAAAATAAGCAGGTTAATATGAATGCTACGGGAGACATTAAACGGCATCCAGTTTAATGCAAAACTGGGCCAGACATATTGGGAAACAGTAACCAAACCAAAAACGATTTGCAATAAGAATAAGAGTACAGAAGCAGCAAAATAGTAATATGCCACTTTTTGTGAACGAAAAGTAAAGGTTCTCATTATTTTTCCTCCTTTAAATTATTTATAAATGTTGCGAGAGATTTCAGTTGATCAGCCGTTAACTGATTTTTAAAAGCGGGCATAAGCATTCGTTTGCTTTCATATCCTTTTGTAACTTCACTGTCAGGAATAGAGGTCGGGTTGCCAATTTGCCTCACCAGCCAATCAACGCCTCTGTTCCTTGCCGATTCATTGGACAAGTTCGGGCCAATTGCGCCTACAGTATTTAATCCCGCTGTCTTAATAGTGTGGCAGGTTCCACAGTTTAGTTGTTTTATCAGCGAAATGGGAGAGGTTGTCCCCTCCTCTTGCACTGGCTCTGCTTTCCCTTTTGACGAAAGAACTTTCGATCCGGGAGGCCATCCATTTGTGTCAAGTTCACCAATCCAGGTGAGAAAGGCAATCAGATCGTTGATATTCTGATTTGTTAAGTGTAAATTGGGCATAATACGTTTGTACTTCCCCGGCCACAAATCGCGGGTTATTTTTGGGGGGTCTTTGAGTACTGCACGCACAAATCCCTGTCCCCTTTGGGAGATGACCTTGGTAAGGTCGGTAGCATAATAGGCGCCATCGCCTAATATTGTATGGCAATCCATACAGTTGTTGTCGTGAAAAACCCGGTTGCCCGCTGCCACAGCATCGGTGACTTTTGGTTCCTTTTTGACGACATAAAAATAAGACTGAAATGTAAGACCGAGAAAGATGGCTATCATCACAACAGATGTCCAGATAAGCCATCCCTTCGCACGCTTCGCGTCTTTTGGTAATTCCATTTTAACCTCCTTTTTTAATAAAATTAATAGTTAAAGTTTTATTTGTTTTAAACCCTTTGTTGAGTGGGTTTAAATATTTAGGTACAATAATACGATATTATTTGGTTTTTGTTCTGCTCTTGATAAATAATTCATAAAACTTTCTTAATAAGCGTACTGAATTGTATCAGGTACTGTTTATCTAAAAAAAATTTATCTTTCCTGTTAAAATTTAAAAAAAGTTTTTTGTAGATGAAATCCTTATGAAACCTGTGCGTTTATTCACGTATGAAGAATCTGTCTGCATTGAAATTTTAAGTCAGCAAGGCCTTCTTCTTTCCAAAATAATTTAGTCTCTGATAAGCAGGAGAACTTGTTTATATTTATAAATGGAATAAAATGAGGGTAGAGTGGGAGAAATCAAACTTCATATAAAGTACACAAATGAATAATAACGAAGTTCATAAGGGATACTAAAACATAATTCTTCCATCGTTCATAGACGTGCGACGTTCAG
>CAYLSW010000250.1:0-3326 GCA_964386145.1 uncultured Lentimicrobiaceae bacterium
CATGTTCCGTAATGCCAAAACCAGTGGCTTCCCTGTCGCCCTGTTTTGGCAACTCTACATTGGCTTCCGAAAACAAAGGATGCCACTGCCATCCCTCCCACAGGGTTCCCTCTCTGTTTGAAATTATGCCCAAAGAATTCTATTTCATTTCCAAATGATCCACCTGCACACCAGCCCTGTGGAGCAGAACCAGACCATCGGTAATACGGTATTCGCGGTCGTAAACTACACGGCTGATACCCGCCTGGATAATCAGTTTTGAACATTCCACACAGGGCGAATCGGTAATATAAAGCGTAGCCCCCTCGCTGCTGTTGTTTGACTTGGCCACTTTGGTGATGGCATTGGCTTCTGCATGAAGCACATACTGCTTGGTACTGCCCGTCTCATCTTCGCAAACATTCTCAAAGCCGGAAGGGGTGCCATTATAACCATCCGAAATAATCATTCTGTCTTTCACTATCAGCGCCCCGACCTGACGCCGCCGGCAATAGGAATTCTTAGCCCATACGTGAGCCATCTTGAGATAACTCTTATCAAATTTTACCACTTTATTTTCCATTTTCAACCTGCTTCATTTTCTGCTAAAATATTAAAATATCAATTGCCGGCTCTGAAGCCACTGTTAACCAGGGACAAAGCGATTTTTCCATAATATTTTAGAATTATCTAATTGTATATCACTGCTTTGTACGTTTTATCATTCCCCACATTATCGTGAACCACGAGCTGAAACATATTTTTTCCTTTTTTCAGGTATTTGTCGAAATGATAAGTCAGCATTTTGCTTTTCATATCGTACTCCATTAATATCCAGTGGCCGTTGAGTGTGGGACGGTAACTTTTAATACCACTCTGGTCATCTTCTATTCTCACTCTTATAAAATGCCTGCCCGCAATGTGGGTTCCGTTACTGAAATTGATTGTCTTTATCGTGGGTGGAATGGAGTCAGCCATGAGTGTGTAATCGCCAAGATCCCTCGTTTTGACATGAATAGTATTGCCGCTCCAGTTTCCACCAACCCACGAATAGTCTTCTTTTTTGTCAGGAGCATAGGCAATGTACGTTTTCTCTTTTATGGAAACAGGCAAAGAGTCGGCTTTTATGGACAGGCTGAAATACTTCTGTACCGGAACAAACCGATTGTGTACGGCAAAAACGGGTGAAAGCGTTTTAGCTGTAGCTGGAAATATCTTCAGATGAAAATAGAGAGAACGGTAAAAGCAGTCTTTGGGAAAAGAGAGGGAGATATCGCCTGAAGCTATCTTTGCCGGTCGATTAAACGGGATGAAAATTCCGGTTTCTTTCGCCACATTTTTGGAAGTTTCATTTACCTCGGGTTCATCATCTTCCACGGTAAATTTCAGGACAGCAGTATTGCCATAAGCATCGCTCACCACATACCTGAAATGATGGGGCAGGGTATCGTGGAAGACAAAGATACCATGATCCACCACCTTCCGGTAATTTCTTAGCCGGTTGTTGGTATCCAGTTGCGTACGAACCAGCCTTTTTCCGGTTTTTTCGTAATAATTATAATCTATCAGGCTGTTGACATAACGGTCTGTGCTAAAAGATAGCTTATCCATTTTCAAAGCATAAACCAAGGTGGTATCTTCGTAAAGTTTGAGGCTGTAGATGCCATTTTTGTTGTGGGTTCCGTTCATCACATCGTAGGTTCTTAAGCCAAAAGAGACCTTACCCTGAACATGGATAACGGGATTATTTTTCAGGTAACAGGTTTTCCCGTGTCCGGCAACGGGCAGTACCAGTGTATCAGGTTTATTGTTGATCTGGCTTTCCGGGTAAACGGGATAAACAGAGAGTTGTGCAATTTTCGGGCTCAGGTTGTCCACCACTTTTATACTTCCGAAAAGCAACGGGTTGATAGGGAAAGATGATTTTTTTCCGCGGATTTCAAAATGAAGATGAGGCCCTAATGAGCCACCGGTATCTCCGGATCGGGCAATGACCTCTCCTTTTTTTACCTTGATGCTGTCTTTGGGCGGGAAAATCTGAACTGTAAAACTTTCGCGTTGATACTCTATATTTTTCACATAACGCTGCAACTGTGAATTGAATTTTTCCAAATGCCCGTAAACCGAAACATAACCATTGGGGTGGGTGATATAAAGTGCTTTCCCGTATCCGTGCAGCGAAATTTTTATCCGCGAGATGTAACCATTGGCCACAGCATAAACCTTTTTACCCCGTATCCCGTCGGTCTTTATGTCGATACCGGCATGAAGGTGACCATCGCGGAGTTCACCAAATGTCCCGGCAAGGTAGATGGGAAAACCCACCGGCGAGCGGAAATAGTGTTGCGGGTATTTCTGTTGTGCCACCAACGTCAGGGTGACAAGAAAAAAAATCAGGGTAAGGAGCAGGGGTTTATGCTGTTTTTTTTGTATCATAAATAATCTTTCTTTGCAGCCATTGTCTTTCCGGCTTGGATGACAAAGATATTTATTTCAATTTAGAAATGGTGGTAAAAACTAAATTTCCCTTTATTTCGTTAGCTTTGCACTCGTAAAAATTAAATGTAATGAAGCGTTGGTTTGGCTTTTCTGTGATTCTTTTTTTGGTGGTCTTTCTTGGCAGCTGTCGCAAAGCCAAAACCAAGGATTTGACCAAACCTTTTATCGTGATGCTGGGGAGTAATCCGGTTTACACACAACTGGATTCAACCTACACCGATGCGGGAGCCAAAGCTTATGACGTACAGCAAAATGGTGACACACTGGACATTAGCACTCGTATACAAGTGACAAACGACGTAAATATTCATAAGAAAGACATTTACAAAGTGTATTACAACGTGAGTGATGCAGCCGGAAACAAAGCTGACGAGAAAACCCGCACGGTCATAGTGGAAATTTTTTAATAAAAGAAAACACATGCAGCAACCTCTGCAAAAGAAAATTCTATTTATTGTGAATCCCATTTCGGGAATACATCGGCGTGTAAGGCTTGCTGAGACTATCAGAAGGCACATCAACACCAAAAAATTCGTTCCGCAAATCAAAGAAACAGAATATGCAGGACATGCTGTGGAACTAAGTCGTGAGGCAGTGCTGCAGAAAGTTGATGTGGTTGTAGCTGTTGGCGGCGACGGCACCATCAACGAGGTGGCCTCGCAGATCATTGGCAGTGAAACGGTATTGGGTATTATCCCACAAGGTTCAGGCAACGGACTGGCACGTCATCTGGGGATTCCGAGGACTATTCAGGGGGCTATGCGCCTCATAAACCGGCAGCATGTGACGGAGATAGACACGGCTTCGGTAAACGGTATTCCTTTTGTAAGTATTGCCGGCGTTGGTTT
>CAYLSW010000251.1:0-3292 GCA_964386145.1 uncultured Lentimicrobiaceae bacterium
GCAAGCTGGTAGGCGAATTACGACAAGTTGCCAAAGAACTTGAAATTCCCAAATATGAAAAACTAATAAAACGTGATCTGATTTATAAAATTCTGGATCAGCAGGCCTTGCGCCACCCCGTAAAGGAAAGGGATGAAAAAGAGCTGCATCACCAAAAGAGGCCTTACAAACGCAGGCAACCCGCAGAAAACAAAACACAAGAAAAGAAAGCAGAGGAACCTGCTAAGGACACCGTAACTAAAAAAAATGTATCGGAAAGTAAACCGGAAGAACAACCTCAGCCACCAAAAAGGCGTCGTGGCCGTCCCCGAAAGATTCAACAACCGGTAACCAATGCCGTAGAGGAATCCAATACCAAAAATCCGAAACCCGCTTCATCTTCCGTTGAGAAAACCGAGCCAAAACCCATAGAAAGGCAAAAAAGTCGTGTGGCACCGCAACCCTCCGACAAGCGAGATGAAGTTCCTGCTGTGAAGATAGAACGTCCCGCCAAAGATATAGTCTCTGCATCTTCTCAAAAACCGAAATCTCATTTGGAACAATACGAAGCCCGCATTCATCGACACAGAATTACCAAACCACAGGAGCCATCGGATGCCGGTGAGATTTCTGCTGATACAATAAAAAGTGAAAGCCAGGAGGTATCTTCACCAGACCCAAAAGCAAAAGAATCTCAGCCAAGACAGCAATATCACCCCAGAGAAAGAGAACCGAAAAAGCAAGTAGAAAGTGCTTTTAATATGGAAGGTATTATTAACTCGGAAGGTGTTTTGGAAATTATGCCCGACGGCTATGGATTTCTTCGTTCTTCTGATTACAACTACCTGAACTCTCCGGATGATATTTATGTTTCGCAGTCGCAGATTAAACTTTTCGGACTTAAAACCGGCGATACTGTTCTGGGAACCATTCGACCACCAAAAGAGGGTGAAAAATACTTCCCCCTTATCAAAGTCATTACCATTAATGGGAAAACGCCCGAAGAGATTCGCGACCGGATTCCATTTGATTTTCTGACACCGCTGTTTCCAAAAACAAAATTTAAGCTTACCGGACATGCCAAAGAGACCTTCTCCACACGGATTATGGACATGTTTTGCCCCATTGGCAAAGGACAACGCGGCTTGATTGTATCACAGCCCAAAACGGGAAAAACGGTACTACTGAAAGAGGTGGCCAATGCCATTGCCTCCAACCACCCTGATGTGTATCTGATTATCCTTCTGATTGATGAGCGTCCGGAAGAAGTTACAGATATGGCTCGCAGCGTTAATGCGGAGGTGATTGCATCTACTTTTGACGAACCGGCTGAAAAGCATGTGAAAATCGCCAACTTAGTACTCGAAAAAGCAAAACGCATGACCGAAAGCGGCCATGATGTGGTCATTCTGTTAGATTCCATTACACGGCTGGCACGTGCTTACAATACCGTTTCGCCGGCTTCCGGCAAAGTACTCTCCGGTGGTGTGGAAGCCAATGCCTTGCAAAAGCCAAAACGGTTTTTCGGTGCTGCACGTCAGATTGAAAATGGCGGCTCACTCACTATTCTCGCTACCGCACTCATTGATACAGGCTCCAAGATGGACGAAGTTATCTTTGAGGAATTTAAAGGAACGGGAAACATGGAGCTGCAACTTGACCGGAAACTCTCCAACAAACGGATTTTCCCGGCTATCGACATTGTGGCTTCCAGCACACGACGCGAAGACCTGCTACTTGACAAGGATGTCTTACAGCGTGTTTGGATTCTGAGAAATCATCTCTCCGACATGAACCCTGTGGAAGCTATGCAGTTCCTGAAAGAACGAATGAAGTTTACCAAAACTAATGAAGAGTTTCTGCTCTCCATGAATAGTTAATTAACTTTCAGATTTAGAAAACCGGCTTGCAATGCAAGCCGGTTTTTTATTGCTCAGATATAAAACAACGGTTACCTCTCTAACAGCTGTGTGGCCAGCGTATTCATTTCAATTCCATCAAAATTCCCGGAACTCATCATTAGAAAGATATCTTCCGGCGTACTATTGTTTTTCAACCAACGGGTCATATCTTCGGCATCATCAAAAACCTGCAAGTCGTCCCTGCCGAAGGCTTTTTTCACCTGATTTTTGTCCAGCATAGGCAACCGTTTCATTTTCAGGGCATGCGGATTAAAATAGACAATGGCGCAGTCGGCTTTATTCATGGTGCCGTTATACTGTTCGAGGAATTTGCCATTCAGGCTGCTGAAGGTATGCAGCTCAAAGCAGGCAAACAATTGTTGGTCAGGAAATTGCTCTTTCACAGCCTCCAGCGTAGCCTTTAATTTGGAAGGCGCATGGGCAAAATCGCTGAAAAGCCTCCCCTGCCCTCTTTGAGCTATTAGCTCCAGCCTTTTGGCTGCTCCCTGAAAGCCCGAAATAGCTTCAAAGAACTCTTTGTCCTCAATTCCCAATTGGTTACAAACCAACCTGGCACCGTTCAGGTTCAGCATGTTGTGGCGACCAAAAATTTTCAACGGAATTTTTGATTTTCCGTCAAAAACATAAGAGTTTCCTTCCCGGATTTCAAAATCAGGCGTTTGGTAAGGAATCTTTTGTATATTATTCTTATTTTGAAGCACCAGGGTGGTGAGTATCTTGTCTTCGGAATTATAAATCAACGTTCCTTTTGGTTCTATTAAATCAATAAAAGAAGAAAACTGCTTTAGATAATTTTCGTATGTCGGAAAGACATTGATGTGGTCCCAGGCAATGCCACTCAGTAAAGCAATGTGAGGATGGTACCAGTGAAACTTGGGTCTCCGGTCGATGGGGGAACTAAGGTACTCATCACCTTCAAAAATCATTACCGGTGCTTTGTTACTCAGCCGCACCATCACTTCAAAATCGCGCAGTTTAGAGCCTACGAGGTAGTCAAAATCCCTGTTACAGTATTTCAACACATGCATAATCATGGCGGTGATAGTCGTTTTTCCATGGCTTCCGCCGACGACCACACGTTTTTTATTTTTAGCATGCTCGTAAAGAAATTCGGGATAGGAATAGATTTTAACGCCTGTCTCCTGCGCCCGGAGCAATTCCGGATTATCAGGGCGGGCATGCATTCCGAGAACAACAGCATCTATCTCGGTAGAAATCAATTCGGGATGCCACCCCTCTTTTTCGGGCAGCAGGCCATACTTTTTCAGTCTGCCCCGTGAGGGTTCAAAAATTTCATCATCCGAGCCGGTAATATCATGGCCGTTAATTTTCAGAGCAATGGCAAGGTTGTGCATGGCGCTTCCGCCAATGGCAATAAAATGAATTTTCAT
>CAYLSW010000252.1:0-3267 GCA_964386145.1 uncultured Lentimicrobiaceae bacterium
ATGACTCATCTTGAAATCAAGGAATTATAGATTTTTAGCTGCAATGTGGGTTAATTTTTTTATAAAAGTTGTTGGACTTAATAAAAATGTTTATATTTGCAAATAGTTTAATTAAAAATTTATAGAATTATGAAGTATTTTCTTACAAAATTAACTGTATTATTTGTGTTTCTATTTTTGGCACAAGCCACGATGGCACAAATAGCTAAAGTGACAGGAAAAGTATCCGATCCTATGGGAGAGCCTCTGGTTGGCGTAGACGTGTATATCAGTAGCGATAGCAGTTTAGGCACTACCACCGAAGCAAACGGTACGTTTAGCATGAATGTACCAAAAGCAAAAGGGAAAAAACTCATTTTTTCTTTCATTGGTTTCAGCAAGAAAGCGGTGGTTCTTACAGGAAAAAATCAACATTTGGAAATTGTTTTGTCGCCGGACTTGCTGAATTTAAATGAAGTAGTAGTTACCGGAACGGGAAGTATTGCTACCAAAAAAGAGATTGGGGCTTCCATTTCAATGCTGAATAAAAAGCAATTAGGGAACCTGAACAATTTTGTAAGTGTGGGAGCCGCCCTACAAGGGAAAATAGCGGGCGCATATGTTACCCGAAACTCAGGAAACCCTTCCGGGGGTATATCCATTCGTTTGAGGGGGGCCAGTACATTAACAGGGAGTTCCGATCCGCTATATATTGTAGATGGTGTAATTGTGAATAATGAGTCATCGCAACTGATTAATTTAGGAGGATACTCAGAAAACAGGCTGGTCGATATAGACCCGGATAATATCGCCCGTATTGTTGTTCTAAGAGGCGCCGCCGCCGCTGCTATTTATGGTTCAAGAGCCAGTAACGGTGTTGTTCTGATTTACACCAAACAAGGAAAAATCGGGGCACCCAATATCACTTTTTCCACGGGTGTAAATATAAACCAGCTAAGAAAAGCATTCCCTTACAACTCGGCACAGCTAAAATGGAAAAACGGCGTAGCAGTACCTGCAAAAAGATATAATTATCAAGACGAAATTTTTCATACGGCTTTTGGCTATCGCAATTCTGTCAATATTTCCGGAGGGACGAAAAACACAAAGTATTACATGTCTGTCTCTCAACTTAAGAATGGAGGTATTGTAAGGAATACCGATTTTGGCCGAGAGAATCTTAATCTGCGTATTAATCAGGTTTTGTCAAAATGGGCCAAAGTTTCCATAGGTTCCATCGTGGCATATGACAAAAGTAATAATATGCCCAACGGTAAAAATTATGGTCCTTTGGTGAGTTTATTGTTTGCAGACAATACCATAAACCCCGCTCCCAATAAATACGGAAAATATCCTTATATTGGCTGGATGGCCAACCCGTATGAGGCCATCGACCGAATAAAAGCCACCACTACCGATCGCCGGAACATAAGTGATATTCAGTTTCATTTAACCCCAATGAAAGGTTTACGAATAAACTATGTTTTAGGGTATGATTACTCGTACTCGGTCGGTTTGTTGTTTATTCCCAAGGGATTTAACACTGTGCCGGATGGAATATCTCAAAAGAACACGTTAAGTACTACCATGATTAACAGTAACTTAAACCTAAGTTATAAATTTAATCTGAATAAATTTGTTTCACTGACAACAGGCATCGGGAACAGTTATCAATATGAGGCGAACAATGTTTTCGGTGTGACCAATGACAAGGTCGGAGCCATGAATAATGTAATTATAACCGATCCGTCTTCAGCTGCGTTCGGAAGAGATTACCGGTCAAAAGCTACTTATTGGGGTAATTATATTCAGGAAAGTTTTAGCTTCAAAAACAAGATCTTTTTAACTGCAGCAACACGTGTTGACGGAGCTT
Organism: uncultured Lentimicrobiaceae bacterium; assembly: GCA_964386145.1. Lineage (GTDB taxonomy): Bacteria > Bacteroidota > Bacteroidia > Bacteroidales > F082 > Sulfidibacterium. The sequence continues at coordinate 1,853 of CAYLSW010000252.1, forward strand.
CTACTTTTGGAGAGAACGAAAGAAACCAGTTATATAGTAAATTTAGCGGGTCTTATTCTATTTCAGATGAAAATTACTGGAAAAATATTTTTGGTACGCTTTTCGACTATTTCAGAGTGCGGGCTGCCTGGGGACAATCAGGTAACCTGACTGCTTTGCAACCATTTCAGATTTACACCAATTATAACACGTTGAATTACATGGGAGATATCGGTTTTATACCTTCTACCAGGCAGGGTAATCCCAATCTGAAACCGGAAAGGGAAGTTGAATATGAATCCGGTTTTGATTTTTCCATGTTTAAAAGCAGGTTTGGGGGGGAATTTACATACTATCATCAAAGTATTACCGATTTATTAGTTAACCGTCCGCTGTCTCCGTCCACAGGATATGCCAGCCAATTTACCAATGTCGGTACAATGCAAAACACAGGTATTGAAATACTGATTCGGGGCATACCCATACAAAAATCAAATTTTTCCTGGGAGGTTTCCGGAACATACAGCCGAAACGCCAACATAACACCTTTTATAAAGGGAGGAAAAGTTAGTTTAGGTATGTTTGGGACATCCGTCGCCATATCAGGACAACCATTAGGCGTCTTTTATGGTACGTATTTCGCCACCAAGGCTGACGGAGGTTTACTGTTGGATTCAAAAGGATTTGTTCAGGAAGCAAAAGGGCATTATGAATACGTAAAAAACTCATACGGTCAGTCTATGCCTGTTCCCGTTCAGGATTACGGTCCCAACGGGCAGCCTACTGGTGTTACCCTGCATAAGGTAATTGGAGATCCAAACCCCAAGTTTATTGCTTCAGTTATCAACACCTTAAATTATAAACGTTTTAGTTTAAGAGTTCAGGTTGATGTTGTTCATGGCAACCAGGTAATGAACTGGGACAAAAGAATGGGATATTTATTTCCGGGCGGAGCGCCTCAGGCTCTTGAGTTAACCGGTCAAATTCCAAAAGGATCTTCTCGTCCTAACTTCTTTATTTTCCAATCTTTTATTGAAGACGGGTCTTACGTTAAAGTACGGGATGTTTATCTGTCGTATGATTTAAGAATAAAAAACGCCAAAAGCTTTTTAAAGTCGATCAGGTTTTCTCTTGACGGATCTAATTTGTTATCGTTTGACCATTATTCAGGTCCTGACCCGGAGGTAAATACCAATGGACAGTCGAATGGTGTACGCGGACAGGATATGGCTAATGTACCAATTCCCAGATCATTCAGGTTTGGAATGTCTTTCAGGTTTAGATAAATGAAAAAGCTATTAAATTTCTATGCTATTTTTATGCAGACAAAAAATATATAAAGATGAAACACTCATGGCGGACAAATCCGACACACAAGAGCATGATTAAAGTCCGCATAGCGGACGACTCAAATGTAGCCTCGGATTTTAATCCGG
>CAYLSW010000253.1:0-3265 GCA_964386145.1 uncultured Lentimicrobiaceae bacterium
TAAAATTAGGCACCACGACAAAAGACGATGTCGCCAGAATAGAAGCTATTAGGGATGCGGTTGGTGCGTATTACCCTATCCGGATTGATGCCAACCAGGGCTGGGATACCGTTACGGCCATAGCCACCTTGCAGGCTTTGGCTAAATACAACATTGAACATTGCGAAGAACCGATTCCGAAATGGAACGACAGAGAACTCGTAAAAGTCAGAGAAAACAGTCCTGTTCCTATCATGGCCGATGAGTCTGTTTTTGACCATCATGATGCGTTCAGGCTGGCATCCATGGGCGCTTGTGATTATTTTAATATTAAATTTTCAAAATCCGGCGGCATCTATAATGCTTTAAAGATTAATGCAATAGCTGAATCTGCCGGCATCAAATGTCAGGTAGGATGTATGTCCGAATCTCGTTTTGCCTTAACCGCTTTGATGCATTTTGCACTGGCCTGCAAAAATGTTGTCTATTTTGATATGGACTCATCTTTAATGCTGGCAATAGATCCGGTGATAGGCGGGATTCAGTACCGGGGGAAAGGCAAATGGATACTTGAAGATTCCGTTGGCATTGGCGCTAATTTTAATGAAGATATTTTGAATAGTATGGAAAGTGTAACCGTTTAATTTTTATAAAATGCCATTAGAAACTCCGGTATCACAGCAAAGCACGTTTCAATATATCATGGATAGTAAGGTTGGAACTCACACGACTATCAATGGCAAGGATTATTTATATTTTGCCGGAACCGGATATTTTCAGTTGCAATCGCATCCTGCTATGATTCAGGCTGCCGTTGATGCCACAATGAAGTTTGGCATAGGCAGTGCCACCTCACGATCCATTACCGGAACCACAAATCTTTTATTAGAACTTGAACAAAAAATCGCAGACTTCTTCGGAACGGAAGATGCTGCCTACCTGCCCTCGGGTTACTTAAGCAACATGGCCGGCTTCAAGGTACTTGAAAGATTAGATGTTTTCGACATTATTTTCATCGACGAAAGTGCGCACTACTCTAACACCAGTGGAGCTCTTGGTATCGGAAAAAAAGTGATTAAATTTAAACATTTGGACCCGAATGACCTGAGGGGAAAAATCAAAAAGTATTCGAAAAACGGTGAAAAGCCTCTGATTGCTTCCGACGGGTTGTTCCCCATTTGGGCAGAGTTGGCTCCCGTTGTCGACTATTTAAAAATTGCCGAAGAATTTAATGGTGCCGTCTGGGTTGACGACGCCCATGGCGTAGGTATCCTAGGCGAAAACGGCAGAGGAATTTATGAATATTTTCATCTTAATTCCGAAAGACTTTTCATGGGGGCCACCTTGTCAAAAGCATTTGGCGCTTACGGAGGTTTTGTTACCGGCAATTTTCAGTTTATTAATATTTTAAAATCAGGAGATGTTATGACCGGCACCAGCTCACCACCCCATGCGATGGTTTCTGCTGCTTTGAAAGGTTTGGAGCTTGTAAATAACAATCCGGAATTACGCCGGAGGCTGTGGGATAATGCGATTTATCTTAAAAATAAAATCAAAGATTTGGGCATTGCCGTAAGTGATAATTATCTGCCCATAGTAACTTTCGTTACCGGAAACAGCAAAAAAATGCAAAATATTCAGCATTTATTAATGAATAAAGGTATTTATATTCAGTTTGTGAAATACAGGGGTTCCGGGGTCGATGGCGTATTGCGCATAGTGATTACCTCCGAACATACCAAAGAAGAGATTGATTTTTTGGTTTCCGCCCTCGGCAGGTTGCTTTGACCAGAATCTACGTTGCTAATGCATGACGTAGCCAAGAATCAGATATAAAACAGCTGTAATTCCCCCCATAGACAATGCGTAAGGCAGCTGTGTGTTGACATGGTCCATGTGGTCGGATGCCGAAGCCATAGAGGAGATGATGGTGGTATCGGAAATCGGCGAACAATGGTCTCCGAACACTCCACCGCCGATGGTTGCTGCAACAACAAGGTAAAGATCGGCTCCCTGTGCACGGGCCATTGGAACGGAAATGGCCATCATTATGGCAAACGTTCCCCATGAAGTACCCGTTGAAAAAGAAATGAATGCGCTGATGACAAATATGATAAAAGGTAATAACTGCGGTGTCAGCCAGGCTTTGGTTTGAGCGGCAACGTAAATACCTGTCCCCAGTTTATTACTCACATCGCTTATTGAAAAGGCAAGCAGCATTAATAAGGCAAGCGGCATCAGCTCACTGATCCCTTTCAGTGTCATTTCAACCATCTCCTTCATCTTCATAATTTTTTGGCTACGGTAAAGTATCATCGCAACCATAATGGAGGTTACCACAGAATACAAAACGGCAGAGGATCCTGACCCGGCGCCAATAGCTTTAGAGAGATGATCAAACAGGCCATCTGCATCTTTTACCGCACTCCAACCTGTGTAGAGCAGATATACCGGCATCATCATCACCATGGTCAGGATGGGAATGTACATGTTGTAAGCTCTCAATTTAATACCGGGCTTTGGCTTAAGTGAAGTAATCGTATCCGAAATCAAAGGATGAGCATTGTCGTTCAATAGTTTACCTGTTTCCCGCGTTCTTTTCTCCGCTTTAGCCATAGGGCCAAAATCTTTTTTGGAAACAATGATAAAAAAGACCAGCAGGATAGTTAGTATTGGATAAAAATCGTAAATCAGGGCATGACCTAAAACCACCATCGGATTTTTGATCCCTTGTGTGAGCAGCAATCCCATGATAAAAGCGCCCCATGCATTGAACGGAATTAAAATGGAAGATGGAGCGGATGTTGAGTCGGCAATGTAAGCCAGCTTTTCGCGCGGGATTTTTAATTTGTCGAATAACGGACGGTACAGCGTGCCTACCGTTAGGGAGCTGATACTTGTTTCCACAAATAGTAAAACGCCTGTGGCCATTGCCAGTAATTGCACAAATTTTCGGCTTTTGATATTTCGTTTATTTTCCACCCGTTTGATGAACTTGCTGATACCAATCATAAACCCATCAACACCACCCGAATACTGGATAAAGAGCAACAAGGCGCCAACCAGTGCACTAAACATGATAACACGGGTATTGCCAGGTGCTTTAAATACATTAACAAAGGCTTCCAGAGTTGCAAAAGTTCCTGAAACAACATTCCAGCCATTAATAATTAGCCAACCAGACCATGTTCCCAAAATAAGGGAAACATAAACCTGTTTGGTCTTTAAAGCAAGAAAAATTGCTAATACCGGTGGAAGAATAGAAAAAAAGCCGTAATCGTGCATA
>CAYLSW010000254.1:0-3264 GCA_964386145.1 uncultured Lentimicrobiaceae bacterium
ATTCCAAAACCTTATAAACCGAATCCAGCACCGTGCCATCCACCCATTTGATGACTGCCACAATTTCATCACTCAAATTCGGCTTGTCCGGCACACCGCAGATGGCTTCGGCCTCTTCTTTTAACTCCTGAATGGTTTTAATGGGCAAACTACTGCCTTTGGCTTTCTCCATCAGGTCTTTCCGTAACGGATTAATGGCAATTCCACGTTCGGTAACGATGACATCTATCATTTCGCCCGGAGCACAAAGGGTGGTTACCTCATCACGAATCACGGGAATACGGTCGCGGAACAGCGGAACGGGTAAAATGGTTGTTTTCCCGAAAAGGGTATTTTGCCAGCCGCCAATGCCATGCAGCAGGTAGCCATCCGAATGGCTTACCACGTTGGCATTGAAATTTACATCGACTTCCGTTGCACCCACCACCACCACATCCACCATGGAAGCAAAATTGCCTTTGCCATGATAATTATAAGAAGTAAATGGTGAAGTCCACACATGGTTTGGGTTCTCGCGCATGGAACGGATACCTTCCATGTCGAAAGTTTGTCCATCAAGGATGTATTCCACCAGACCTTCTTCCAGCATTTCCACAGGATACTTATTACTTCCGGCACGGATAAAGCGTGCTTTCCACCTGTTTTTGCGCAAGATATCACCAAAATAATTTCCAATGGAGAGTGCTGTTCCACCGGCACCTGCCTGATAGGAAAACCCGTCATAAATCAGTCCGGTAGCTTCGCAAAAGTGAGCCGTCATTTCGGCAATCAGCAACCGGTCAGGACTTTTAGTAATCTTCGTTGTCCCGGAGATAATCTTTTCAGCAATCCCCACCTTCTCCACCTTCACCACATAATCCACATAATTCCCCTGAATTTGCCATGGAATAGCAGGAAATGGCACCAGATTGTCTGTTACCACAATCACTTTGTCGGCGTATTGCGAGTCGGCGAGGGCAAAGCCCAACAAGCCACAGGCCGCACTGCCGTTTACACCGTTGGCATTACCGAAAGTATCTGCCGTAGGAGCTGCAATAACAGCAATGTCAATCTGCACTTCGCCATCCTGCACCGCCTGGTAACGGCCGCCATGGGAACGTAAAACGCCCAGTCCGGCCATTTTCCCTTCGGAACAAAATTTTCCGAGGGCACCGTTCATGCTGCCTTCAATCCGGTTGATAGTACCATCTTCAAGGTAAGGAATCAGATGTGCCTGACACGGAAAACTGGCAGATGGAAACCAGCGCAGGTTTTTGATACCCAATTCATGGGCTATGTCGAATACCTGGTTCGCTATCAGGTCGCCATCGCGAAAATGGTGATGGGTGGAAATGGTCATACCATCACGCAAACCGGCCTTTATGAGCGCTTCTTTCAGACTCGCCACCACTTTGTTTCCATCCTCCGGAAAATCTGCACAGCTGGCGATGCAGGGGGCAAACTTTCTGCCGGCAGGTCTGTATTTTCCCACGCCCATAAAAGGCACATGCTCTTCGCCATTAATTATGGTCGGAACCAAACGACCGGCGGCATTTTTTACTATTTTATCATACTTTTTCATGTCTTTCGATAATGTGATAATTTGTTAATTCGTCATCTGGTCGTCAAACAGTTGTCATTAGGTATTATTCGGCCATCAGACTTTTGTGTTACACCGTTCGTTGCTCACTTTTTCCTTTTAACTTTTAACTTTCCATCCAATTAACATTTAGTTTTCCGGTGTTTACTGCCAGTTTGATAGTTGTAATTGCCCTTTTCACCACCGGCGGGTCAATCATCTTAGAGCCGAGGGAAACCACGCCCAATCCATTGGCTTCGGCCTCTTTAAAAGCAAGAAATATCTTCTTTGCTTTATCGATTTCCGCTGCATCCGGAGCAAAGTTCTCATGGACCACACTAATTTGCCTCGGATGGATACACCCCATGCCTTCGAAGCCAAGGGCTTTGGAACGTTTTACATTCTCGGCCAGCGCCTGCATGTCCGACACATCAGAAAAGACCGAGTCGATGGGTTGAATGCCAGCTGCCCGGGCAGCATTCACCACCATGGAGCGGGCAAAAAACGATTCGGTTCCTTCGTTGGTACGGCAAGTTCCCAAATCGGCAGTATAATCTTCCAGACCGATGGCCATAGCAGCTATCTGTGGGTCGGCAGAAGCGATAGCATAAGCATTCATAACACCTCTGGCACTTTCAATAATCGGCATAAACCACACTGGATGAGACATTTCGTGTTGTTTTCGTAATTGTTCCACTTTCGCAGCAACCTGCCGGACATCCTTTTCTGATTCACATTTTGGAATCAAAATCATGTTGGCAAAGTGTGGAATAACAAATTCCAAATCTTCCAGCCCTCTCGCTCCCTGATTGATGCGTACCATACGCTCGGCACCATAAAAACGCAAGTTACGCATGGCGTTTCGCACCAGAAACCGGGCTTCAAACTTTTTGGCGGGAGCCACGGCATCCTCCAGGTCGAGTATCAGACCGTTGGGTTTGTGTACCCCGGCGTTTATCATCAGTTTGGGGGAATTTCCCGGCAGATAAAGTCGTGAAAAGCGAAAAGCATCCTTTCTAATTGTTGTTTTGTTTTCTTCCAACAGGGGCAACAAAAATTCTTTGTCTGTTTGAACAACCTGTTTTATAGCTGCTTCAAGGCGTGCCGCCAGCACAAAATCCACGGCACCGGCATCTTCAATGAAAACGTGAGCGTTTTCCAATTCAAAAAAACGGAGTACCGCTTCTGCAAGTTCACGAATTTGCCTTCCGTAAAGCGCTTTTACTTTACTTTTGATGCTTATCTGTATGCCACCACTAAGTACCGGGGAAACCTCAACCCACACATCCGAGCGGATGTCAGGGCCTCTGTTTCCTGCTGTTCCTGTTTTGTCCATATCATTGTAGTTTTCTAAAACACAAAGGTACATTCTGTTTTCCGAATAGCCATAAAAACGGGTAGATAATATTTTTGGCTTTAGCACTGTTAATATATAGGAGACACTTCAGGCGTGGACATACTTCAGGCGTGGACGCCTGAAGCGGAACGTTTATTTTGATTTCCCCGCTTCAGGCGTCCACGCCTGAAGTATCAAAATTCAAAGACTTTTAATGGACTTTGCTGACTGGCACTGCTGTATAACCAGTCGTAAGTATCAGCAACAAATCCGGCTTTTACCGGATTCTGATGAATATATTCAGCTTTTTGATCGATAATCCTATTATCATACAACAAGGTAGGACTATTCATATTTTGCCAAAGCTGAT
>CAYLSW010000255.1:0-3256 GCA_964386145.1 uncultured Lentimicrobiaceae bacterium
CGGATTCTATCATGGTAAGTTCATGGTTCTTTGTACCGAAAACTATCTGATAAAGAATTTGTGTGTATGTGCTCATTGATATTTATTTATTGAACCCTTGCAGGGTTTCTATTCATTTTATTCCATTTTCCCCTCGTATTTTACGAGGGGCTATTTGTATTAAATCCTTTCAGGATTATCCATTAAAATATTAACAAAAAATACATGAGTATTTGCAAATATAATTGAATCTGTATAAAAGTTAGCACCTCAAAATAATATTTAGCAAACAATTGTAGCACAACAAAGCAAAAGATACGAAGTAGGTGAAGAAGTTTATTCCGGCAGTTTGGCAAATGAAAAAATTGTGAATTATGGATAAAACACAAAAGAACATATCAATTGGGTTTCAATTAAGAAAAATAACTACCGAACAATTTGCCATTATAGATGAAGCCTTCGACCGCTCCAACGCGGAAATAAATATGTCTATCGGCTTAAAATTTGGATTAGACGCCGAAAACAAAGTAATAGCATCTTTTGTTAAGATACAATTTGAGCAAAATAAAGTTCCTTTCATTATTGTTGAAATAGCTAACCATTTTGGTATTAAAAATTCAGCATGGAACAATCTTTCAAAAAAGGGAAATATGATGATTATCCCCAAAGGATTTGCTGCACACCTCGTTATGCTTACAGCAGGTACTTTGCGAGGCGTGTTACATTGCAAAACAGAAAATACCGAATTTAATCAATTTATATTACCCACAATAAATGTAACAGAGTTAATCCTGGAAGATGTTGAATTAACTTTGACTGCAAAATAACAACATTGGAAAATCGGCAATTCAGGATGTGGTATTTTTGGAAAATGCAAGGATGCAGTATAAAAAATGGCAGTCAGATAGTAATAATAAACCCCACCCCGCTTTGCGCGTTCACGCTCAAAGTTGTCCCATCTAACCCAAGCCCGTCATGGCGATGAGCACCGGACAGGGCGGTGTAAATACCCTTTTTCTCGTTAGTTCAGCTCTGAGGAAACAGGGCAGGTTTTGTGGGTAGCTGACGAAAGAGTCTTGTGAACCGAAGAAAGAACAAAATGGCGTTTTATTACAACAGATTCTCACAGCTTGTCGTGCCTCAGGCAGGGAGGCCGCTTACACACCGGCTTTCCTCGTGGCCTCTCAGAATTAAACTACTATTTCCATAAGAAAGATTGCTTCTTCCCTCGCTTCAAGCGAGCTCATCGCAATGACGCAATAATAACGCCCCCGCCCCGCTTCAGGCATCCACTCCTGCGTAATCCCATGGCGATACCCAATATTGAAAGGTTGGGGCTTAAACAGGAAAAACAGGCGGCTTGATAAAATGCAAAAACACCCAAAACAGGCAATAAGTAATGTAACAACTTGTATATCTGCATTATATGTTGATTTTTGTTCTGATTTCCTAATAAAAAACCAATCTTAACAATCTAATAAACAAGCGCGTACGAAGTCAGAAACTTTAGTAAAAAAGCATTTAGTTTTTCTGCCCAATCTTTCATGGTCATTATAACACCTTGTTCGGTCTGGTCTTCGGCATAATCAAGATACATCGTTACAATTCGATTTAATGGTTTAAGTTCTTTCTCGGAAAGGTAGTTTTTTGCTATTGAAACATCATATCTTCGGATCTTGCCACTAGGTGAATTTTTCAAGGAAATCACTACCCAAAAAAAGAGACAACATCGTCAATACTCACCACCGTTATTTTTTCATAAATTTTGTAGGATTGCCTGCCCGGATAAACAATAAATAATTCATCAAGGTTCAGGCTTTCGATGGCTGAACGCATGGATTTTGTAATTTTTGGAGCATCGGAAAATTTAATTTCAACACCTGTCTTACGATTGTTTTTAAACAGTAACAAATCCAGCTCAGCTCCTGCATGGGTGGCCCAAAAATAGTAATTATCCGTTGCTGAAATAGAAATAATCTGCTCAATAACAAAACCTTCCCACGACAGACCCAGTTTAGGGTGTGACAAAATATTATTTCCTTCAAGCGTTAATAAAAAATGCAAAATACCACTGTCTCTGATATAAACTTTTGGCGACTTAACCTGTCGTTTTCCAATATTTTCATACCACGGATAAAGCTGCCGCACCACGTAGGCTCCCGATAAAATATCAAGATACCTCTTTGCTGTAGGCTCCGAAACGGAAAGAGAACGTGCAAAATCAGAGCCGTTCCACACCCTGCCGTGCAGATGTGCCAGCATCGTCCAAAACCTGCGCAGGGCTTCCGATGGTATCTTTATGCCAAGTGCCGGAATGTCTCTTTCAAGAAAGGTTCTTACAAAATCTTTACGCCAATCAAAACTTAACCGGTCATCTTTGGCAAGAAACGATTTGGGAAATCCGCCTCTGTACCAAAGTGTATTGAATTTATCATTTCTTATTTCATCAAGAGTAAACCCCGACATATCAATAAAGCCGATACGACCACTTAACGTTTCGGATGAAGATTTAATTAGCCCGGGGGAAGCACTCTCCAATATCAGAAACTTCGTTGTGCTCCCCGGCCTGTCTGAGAGAACCCGCAAAACCGGAAATAATTCAGGCAGACGCTGGATTTCATCCAAAATCACCAAACCTTTTAATGATTCCAGAATTATTTTGGGAGCAGCAGTCAGTTGGGCAGCACTTACCGGATCTTCGAGATCGAAAAAAACAGTATCAAAATCCTTTGCTATTAAACGGCTTAAAGTGGTTTTTCCACATTGTCTTGGCCCCAGCAAGGCCGTAACCGGATTGTTTTGAATAGAGGCTATTACTTTTGCAGTAAGTTGTTTTCTTGGAATCATCATCCTTGAATATTCAAAGTAAGACTTTTAATTTTCAAGCAAAAGTAATCAATAAATTGAACCATTCCAAAATAATCCAAACGGTGGAAGTCTCGTTTGCCAGCCTGTACCGCGGCTTTCTCATGCCTTTTGTCTCATCGCATTACAACGTGGCGCATTTATCCCGGTATTTACCATGGCGGATGCATGATTACTTCACATTACCATTATCCAAAAGAATACAAAAATGGCACGTTTTCAAATAAAACTGTGTATTTGTTAATGATATTAATTAAAAATTGTGCATTTTTGTAAATATAAATTAACAAAATAGTTTAATAATTGATAAAATACTTTAACAATGCTTACAGGTTTACTTTTATAATCGAAACAAACCATTGAACAGGTTGACACAACATTCAGCCGATATTTAATGGACAACATCAACTGG
>CAYLSW010000256.1:0-3246 GCA_964386145.1 uncultured Lentimicrobiaceae bacterium
CATAAAGCGGCTGAAGATAAGGATCCAGCTTTTCTTTCATGTCGCCGGGCAGAAAACCCAGACTCTCGCCGGCTTCCACAGCCGGGCGGGTTAGGATAATACGCTTCACCTCCCTGTTTTTCAATGCACGAATTGCCAGTGCTACGGCAGTATAGGTCTTGCCGGTTCCGGCAGGTCCAATGGCAAAAATCATGTCATTTTCGGCCATGCTTTCCACCATTTTTTTCTGGTTCGGCGTTTGTGCTTTAATCAGTTTTCCGTGACGACCGTAAACCAGCACATCCTCTTTTTGGGCCGTCTTGCGTGTTAGCGTATCATCATCCTGCTCCATGATTTGTTCCACAGCCTTATCATTCATTTTCCTAAAACGGTCGAAATAGACAAGCAACAAATCCATCCGTTTTTCAAAAATCTCTATTTCCACAGGCTCGCCGATGAGCTTTATCATGTTGCCACGAACAATAATTTTCAGCTTGGGAAAAATTGCTTTAATGTGGTTCAGGAATTTATCCCCCGGACCGAAAAACTCCACCGGGTTATCTATGTCAATCTGAATAATGCTTTCACTCATAAGCAATAACTGAAAAGCAAACATTGCGTTTAAGGGTTCAAAATTATTAAAAATAGTATGACGGACTACCCAAATTTATTTAATTTTGAAAAGTTTATTATAAAGGCATTAATTCATAAAGACAGCATGGCTATCATTACCTTAACCAGCGATTGGGGCGATATCGACTACTATCAGGCAGCCGTCAAAGGGCGTATTTTGCAGGCGCTTCCCGATGCTGTAATAGTGGATATCACCCACAAAATTCCACGGTTCGACACGCGGGAGGCTGCTTATGTACTACATCATGCTTACAAGAACTTCCCAAAAGGCACCATCCACATCATTGGTGTAAACACAGAAGAGAGTCTCGAAGAACCGCATTTGGTAGTGCTTTATGACGGACATTATTTTATCGGTGCTGATAATGGTGTTTTCTCTTTGATTTTTGAAAAAGACAAAGACCCGGAGAAAATTTACACGCTGGAGATTCCTCAGGACAGTGAAAAATATACTTTTTCGGGTCGTCACCGGTTTGCCAAGGCAGCGGTGATGCTAGCTCGTGGGGATTCCATTGAGATGTTGGGTGAACCCTGTCCGGAAATCAACAAGAAGCTGGACTACGAACCTTCTTTCAACGCTTCCGGCATTCGCGGTATGGTCATCCACATCGACTCGTATAGCAATGCCATTACCAATATTTCGCATAAGTTGTTCAAACGGATTATCGGAAACAAACCTTTTTTCCTTTACTTCAAAGGCTACACCTGCGAAAGCATTGGAGAGTGTTATGCAGATGCCGGTGGTGATGCCAGCGAGGTCTGTTTGTTTGGAAGCTCTGATTTACTGGAAATTGCCATGAAATATTCAACGGCATCTTCCTTGATGGGGCTTCAGGTAAACGACCCGGTGATTATCGAAATCCAATCGGAGGAGTAAACAAACTATTGGTTTGCCAAAGGTTTATCATTAAGGTTTCGAAGATAGTTTTCGCTTTTGCGGTAAAGCCAGATAAAAAAGCTTCCCAAAATGATACCCAACACTGCCCCTCCCAGCACATCTGTCGGGTAATGGACGCCAAGGTAAACACGGCTGTAAATTATCAGCAAAGCCCATGTCCACATGATCCATTTCACATAAGGGCGCTTGTGTCGGAAAAAACCGTTGATAAATGCCAGAACAGCAAAACTGTTGGCAGCATGTGATGAGACAAACCCATACTTTCCGCCACAATATTTAACCATATGTAGCATCCCCTGCAACGAAGGTTCGTAACACGGACGCAAGCGCATAAAAACATTTTTAAATGCATGTACCGAAAGTTGGTCACCGGCCGCGATGGTCAATGCCACAAAAACAAGTACCAAAAACCCGTACCATTTTTTCTCCCGGAAAATCCAGTAAATTAATAAGGCATAAAGCGGGGACCAAAAGAACTTACTACTGATGTCAAGCATGAGAGTATCAAAAAAAGGAGAATGATGACCGTTGATAAACAGCAGAACGGCAGTATCTAAATGGAACAAAAAGTTGAGCATAATCACCGGTTACTTTTTCTTTTTCTTTTTCTTTTTTTTACCCGAATATTCTAAAGACTTTTTCATCAGATCATAATAATCGCTATTGAACGGATTGCGTCTGATGAGTGTTTCAAGATAGGTTCGGGCGCGTTTTCCTTTCTTTTTAGATAACGCTTCTTTGGCTTTTCGCAGGTAGTAAGAATCGCTGCTACAAACATAACCCGGATTTTTCCCTACGAGTGAAATGACCGGATCCAGCGAGTCGGTTTTGGTACCAACCATTGTAAACTGGATGGGAACGGCAAATTTGGTGTATTTATTGTCATGACAATTATTCCACTGCCCTTTGGTAGCTTTCATAAATTTTATAATCTGCTCATCAAGGCCAAAGTGCAGTGGGTTTTTAATTCTGACATTATGCAGTGTTCCATCACATTTCACCTGAAAAGTAACCACCATGATACCGATAACACAGTTTTTACGTGCTATATCAGTATATTTTACTGTTTGCAAAAAAACACGTTCAAAGGAATAAAAGCCGCCTCTGAATCGGTAATCCAGTAAATCATGAATTTGTTTGTTACGGCCAGCTACAATATTAACAGACTCTTGTGCATAGCTGACACTGCCTAAAAGCATAAAAAAAAACATCAGGAAAAGAAATTTTTTTTGCATAGTGATTGTGTTTTGAAATGTGGGGTTAAAATTACACTTTTTATTAAGAAGTGGCTTAGCGCTAAACAGGGAATCTACAAGAATTACCTTAGCTCCATCGGCTTTCAGCTATTTTTTGAAAAGGCCAATTACAATACTCGTTAACTTTTCGTTCTTGCAAAGACGCCAGGACGCAAATACTTGTTTCACAATAAGTTGCACTTATTATGAAATATCTACAACTGATTAAAAATCAGGTTAATAAAATTATTACCGGAGTATTGAATTACAAAAACTGAAAAAAAAAGGCAGTTTCCTGATCAACAGGAAACTGCTTGCAAAAAATAATTAAAAAGAGAAAATATTATTCTGTGGTAAGTGCTTTCATGGTATCTTCGATACGGCCGGGAGTTTTTATTATTTTCATAAAAGTTCCCATCCCCAGTTCAGGCCAATAAAGGGCAATACGGTATTTTCCGGCCAGCGAAGTCGCTTTTTCTCCCTGAAGAATAATTTCGTAAG
>CAYLSW010000257.1:0-3245 GCA_964386145.1 uncultured Lentimicrobiaceae bacterium
AACGAACGCTGGTACACCGATATACGTGCCTGGCGACTGCAAAGAGACGAGAGTGGCAGCCTTCCGCCACTACCGCCGGAAGCACAAAGTGACGATTCGGCTCTGATGGATGACCCGGCCGGTGACCTTCCGTTTTAGTTTCCGGGGATGAAAAAGGAAAACCTGACCGCTCATCTCGCAGTGTTGGGTGCTAACATCATTTTCGGCCTTAATTATGTGATAGCCAAGGGTATTATGCCTCATTGGATGGAGCCGCGTGCCATTATCTTTTTCCGCGTAATGGGGGCCTCTGCTATCTTCTGGTTAGTTGAAATGTTTACGATAAGGCAGAAAGTTGCTTCCAAAGACCTGAAGCGGATGTTTGTGCTTGCCATTTTTGGCGTGACAGTGAATCAGATATTATTTTTCGAAGGACTGAATCTGACCACCCCTATCAATGCTTCTATCATTATGGTCGGAACACCGATTTTGGTGCTTATAATGTCGCGATTTGTGATTGGCAATAAAATCTCAGGAAACAAACTAATAGGGATTATTCTGGGATTTAGCGGTGCTGCTTTTCTGGTTTTGCGCAATGGTCATCTTACCCTCAGTTCGGACACTACTTTGGGAAACCTGCTCGTCCTTATCAATGCTACTTCCTACGGTCTGTTTCTTGTGATGGTGAAGCCGCTCATGTCAAAATACAGACCTCTCACGGTTATGAAATGGGTTTTTACTTTTGGACTTGTTTTCGTTATTCCCCTTTCCATCGGTGAAGTTATCCACACAAATTTCAGCATCATTCCCCTGAACATCTGGCTCTCTATTCTATATGTAATCATTTTTACCACCGTTTTTGCTTATTTTCTAAACAACTACTCCCTGCAAAAAATTTCACCATCGGCCAACAGCTCTTACATGTACCTGCAGCCGATACTGGCTTCACTCGTAGCCATTTTTGCCGGCAAGGATAAGCTGAACATGACGGAAGTGGTTGCTTCGCTACTGATCTTTATCGGTGTCTATTTTGTAAACAAAAAACATGTCGGGAAAGTCACTGCCTGATTTGGCAATCAAACCTTCGCTGACTCGTGGTTTTGGATCCCTGCACCAAATCAATCAACTAATACCATTTCCGTTGCCTGTTAGCAGAATATGTTCCTTGAAATTCAATGCTATTACTCAATTTTTAATTGGCAAAGGAGATAAGAAGTTCATTGTGTATTTTGTGCAGGCATGGAGTTAGCCAGCATTTTGTATTTTCGCCGGAGAAAGATATTATTTTAAAGTGTCTTAAAATGAAATTCAATTTTGACCCATTGCCCCAAATAAAGTATTCTGGCAACAACAACTTTTTCCTTTTGGCCGGCCCCTGTGTGATAGAAAATGAAAAGATGGCTTATCCCATAGCCGAACGTATTTTGGAGATAACCGACCGTCTAAAAATACCTTTTGTCTTTAAGGCCTCCTACAAAAAGGCCAACCGTTCGCGCCTTGACTCCTTTTCGGGTATCGGGGACGAGAAAGCACTTAAAATTCTGAGAAATATCTCGAAAAAATTAGAAATTCCTGTTGTTACAGACATTCATTCGGCAGAAGAAGCCCGGCTGGCTGCCGGCTATGTGGATGTGCTACAGATTCCGGCTTTTTTGTGCCGGCAAACCGAATTGCTACTTGCTGCGGGCGAAACCGGGAAAGTTGTCAATATCAAAAAGGGGCAGTTTGTTTCGGGCGAAGCCATGCGTTTTGCCGTGGAAAAAGTACAATCCACGGGCAACGAAAACATCTGGCTCACCGAGCGTGGAAACATGTTTGGCTACGGCGATCTGGTGGTGGACTACCGCAACATCCCGACAATGCAAAATATTGGTTTTCCGGTAGTTCTCGACATTACCCATTCGCTGCAACAGCCTAATCAGAGTAATGGCATTACCGGAGGAAATCCACAACTTATTGAAACTATCGGACGAGCAGGCATCGCTGCCGGTGTGGATGGCATTTTTCTGGAGACACATCCGCAGCCTTCCATAGCCAAATCTGATGGCGCCAACATGCTTCCATTGGACAAGCTGGAAAAACTGCTGGAGCATCTCGTGGAAATCAGGAAAGTGGTGAGTAGGTTTTCAGAATGATACGATATAATACGAAAATGTCCGATTATGGTACGAGAACAGCTACCACAGGCAAGGCACGCGAAATATTCGCACACCGGTTGGGGAGTAGTTTTTTCATTATTTCTCTTTAATCTTGGTTTCAATGTCCATTTTTTGGTGTAGAACTCTTATAATTTCTACTTGATTGTCCCAAGACTTTTTATAAAATATTAAGTGTGATTTAACAATCGTAGCTTTATAACCTTTTCGTATGTTGTCCAATGGTTTTCCCGCATTAAAATTCTTGGCTATAAATTCAGATTCATTGATGATTAAGTTGTAATACCTGTCTGCTTGTTCTATTGACCATTTCTGAAAAGTATAAGTCCAAATATTTTCAAGGTCTTCTACGGCATTCTTGCTTATTCTGTAGGACGGGATTTTCATGAATTTCTTCTGTGAAGTTCTTGTAAATGGTCTTCCGGATTAAAATCGTCATGGAAGCCACTATTTTCCCCAAGTTCAAGAGCTTTTCTCAAATTTTCAATTTTCTGTTCTTCTGTTTCAAGTAA
This sequence comes from uncultured Lentimicrobiaceae bacterium, assembly GCA_964386145.1. Taxonomy (GTDB): domain Bacteria; phylum Bacteroidota; class Bacteroidia; order Bacteroidales; family F082; genus Sulfidibacterium. Next base: position 2,648 of record CAYLSW010000257.1, read on the forward strand.
TCTAAGTGCTGTTCTAATAACTTCACTAATTGATTTATATCTCCCTGATGAAATAGCCCCTTTTATGAAACTTTCAAAATGAGACCCTAATAAAATTGATGTGTTTTTTGCCATGGTTTTTTTTACAAAGATACCAATTTTTGGTATGTTGTCAAATAAAATTACCCACAACGTTCCGGGCTATGGTGCGTGCCGCATTTTACCACAATCTATGTATATATTCTGGCGCGCATTTGCAATGCGTGCACTCACTCCCCCTTTACTGTTTATCAATCCCCATCAATGCACCCGTTTTCGGGCTGAGGCGGAGGCGGGTATTTTTGCGTATCGGTACGGTCGTAACCACGCCGAGCTGCGGTACCTCAAAAGTATCGGAATAAAACGGGTTGCTCCCACTGCCTACCGAAATCACGGCTTTCACCGGAATCCTGTAAAACAGCGCATCCGGGCCGGCTGTCTTTTTCCCGGCGACCTTCGTCATCGGGTTGACAATCCGGACTTTGATGTTCAACGCATGTGTATTCCCATCTTTGTCGGTAAACTGCAATAACTTCCCGGATAAGGTCTTTTTTTCAGGATCAAAAACGAAGGAACGCAC
>CAYLSW010000258.1:0-3242 GCA_964386145.1 uncultured Lentimicrobiaceae bacterium
GTAAACCCTGATTTCGGACAGGTGGAAGCAGACCCATCGGTAGTAAACCTTTCTGCTTTTGAAACTTATTTTCCTGAAAGAAGACCTTTTTTTGTTGAAGAAAATAATATCTTTAATTTCCCGTTGACAGTTGGTGGAGGCAGGTTCAGTCGTGAAAACCTGTTCTATTCGCGCCGTATCGGACGAGCTCCGCATAATTATCCTCATTTATCTGCCGGCGAATATGCAAAAGTTCCCGAAGCCTCCCGTATCCTCGGCGCTTTTAAACTTTCGGGGAAAACAAGGAGCGGCTGGTCTGTGGGCATCCTTGAGAGCCTCACCAACAACACCAAAGCTATCATCGACAGTGCCGGAGTGCGCAGCAAACAGACCGTTGAACCCATGACCAACTATTTCAATACCAGAATACAAAAGGATATTAACAAAGGAAAGACCATCATTGGAGGAATGGTTACGGCAACCAACCGCTTCATCAAAGACAGCACCCTTATGTACCTGCCCACAGCAGCTTACACTGGCGGTATCGACTTTCAGAATTTCTGGAAAGACAAAGCTTATCGCCTGAGTGCCAAAATAGTCGGGAGCAGAATAAGCGGAAGCACGGAAGCCATTACACAGGAGCAGAAGTCGTCAAGACGTTACTACCAAAAACCCGATGACACAAGAAAACTTGATACGACATTACGGATACTTCAGGGAACCGGTGCCAGCGTTGAATTTGCTAAAATAGGCGGAAGCCATTGGCAATATGGGATACGTGGTAGCATGCTCAGCCCGGGGTTGGAAATCAACGACCAGGGTTACATGCGCATCGCCGATATGATAAGACAATCAGCATGGGTAAGTTACATACTTTGGGATCCATTCAGTATTTTCCGATCCATGAACATGGGGCTTCGCCAATGGAGCGGATTTGATTTTCAGGGAAGAAACACGTTTACCGGATATAACCTCAACCTCAATACCCAATTTAAAAATTACTGGAAGTTAAATATTAACATCCGTCGCAAGGGCTACGAACTGGACCGTCACGAATTGCGGGGAGGCCCTTCTATTAAGCTGCCGGGAGGACGGGACTTCCAGATTGGCATTGGGACAGACAGCAGAAAAAAATTATCGGCAGGTGTTAATTTCAATTCGGGAAAAGGAGACCGGCATTACAGCAAATCCATGAATCTCGGGCTGCGTATCAGCTATCGTCCCATCCCCGCACTCAACCTCTCATTAATGCCAAACTTCTCTAAATCATCAAAAGCCTTTATTTATGTATCTACCAAAAATGAGAACGGAAAAAATATTTATCTTGTTTCGGCCATTCAAAAGGAGGTGCTCTCGGCAAGCCTGCGTGTGAACTTCTCTTTTACACCGGACTTGTCACTGGAATACTGGGGACAACCTTTCCTTTTCTCAGGAGATTATTATGGCTTTAAAAAAGTTATCAATCCCGACCAAAAAGTTTTTGCTACACAATTTCACCAATACAGCGCGGGTGAAATAACCTATGACGAAACAAATAATCAATATTTAATTGATGACAACGGCGATGGAAATGTTAATTTCACACTGCGTAACCCTGATTTCAGTGTTATGGAGTTCAGGTCAAACATGGTACTTCGCTGGGAATTTGTTCCAGGTTCCACTTTCTTCTTAGTGTGGTCACAGGGGAAAAACAGCAGTTCGGATAGTGGTACTTTTAATTTAGGTGGTAATCTTGAGCAACTTGTTAAAGCGCGTGCCACCAATATTTTTCTTGTAAAATTTTCTTACCGGTTTAGCATGTAAATTTTTTACGTTAGTTTTACAGAATTTAGAAATTGAAGTTGTTTTCAGATTAAATAAAAAATACCAAGACTATATGGCCATCATACTCCAAGTTGTCAGTAACAAAAAACAAAAACATGATTTTGTCAGCTTACCTTTCGACATATACCGCAATAATGTTTATTGGGTTCCCCCCATAAAATCGGAGGAGTTAAAAAGTTTTGACCCCGGCCACAACCCTGCCATGCGTTTTTGTGATGCTGTATTTTGGATAGCTTACCGCGATGGGAAACCTGCCGGGCGCATTGGCGCCATTATCAACCACAAATACAACGAGAAAGTCGGCAAAAAACTGGGACGTTTCACAAAACTGGAATTTTTCGATGACGAGGAAGTTTTCCGGATGCTCATGGACAAGGCCGTTGCCTGGCTGAAAGAAAAAGGGATGACCATAGCGCATGGCCCGCTGGGATTTACCAACCTCGACAACCAGGGTCTGCTGATTAAAGGGTTTGATTACCTGCCTTCAGTAGCTTCGGTTTATCATCACCCTTATTATCAGAAGCATATTGAAGATTACGGTTTCCGGAAAGAGATAGACTGGCTTGAATTTCGTTTACGCGCCGGCCGTAAGGCTATCGACAAAGCCACGCGCGGAGCAGAACTAATGAAAAAACGCTTCGGCTTTGAAGTTATCAGTTTCGAAAAGACCAGCGAGCTGCTCCCCTACACCAAATCCCTTTTCAACATTGTAAATGAAGCCTTTGCAACACTGCCGTTTGTTGTCCCTTTCGATGAGGAAATGGTTGATATGTATACAAAAAAGTATTTTAAAGTTATCAATCCTAAATATATTTACTTTGTAAAAAAGAGTAATGAAATAGTTGGCTTCATACTGGCTGTTCCTTCTTTGTCCAAGGCTATGCAAAAAGCCAAAGGCAGGTTGTTTCCTTTTGGTTTTTATCATATTAAAAAAGCTATTAATAACCCTGAAGTTATTGATCTCTTTTTGGGAGGCGTAAAACCTGAATATGTACGTGAAGGGGTTGCGGTGGTTTTGTATTCGCAAATCCAAAACCAAATGCTGAAAGACGGCCTGCACGTTGTGGAGACCACAGGTAATTTTGAGACCAACCGCCATGTTATTGCTAACTGGAAAAATTTCGACAATATCCAGCACAAGCGAAGACGCTGTTTTATCAAAGAAATCTAAGAATTTTAGGATTGTGCCGGATAGGATTTTTTTTCCGGGAATCCTTATCTTTGCTTATCAATAATTTTTTGAACACACATCGCATGAAATATAAAAGAATTTTGCTAAAATTAAGCGGGGAAGCGCTTATGGGTGGCAGGCAGTATGGTATTGACCCTGAAACATTAACCGCCTATTGCCACGACATTGTCTCCGTGGTGAACCGGCAGGTACAAACAGCCATTGTGATAGGCGGGGGAAATATTTTTCGGGGCTTGCAGGGTGCAGC
>CAYLSW010000259.1:0-3240 GCA_964386145.1 uncultured Lentimicrobiaceae bacterium
ATTTTTACATAGATAAAATTGTCCTAATTTATCCCGTGTAATGTTAATACTGAGTGATAATGAGTTTTTTAATAAATTTTAATAAATTAGTTTAATCAAAATACTACCAATAACCTACATTTGTTAGCTTGAATCCAGCTTTTTAAAAGACAAATTATCGACAGAAATTGGTTGGTATTTGCAGAAAGTTAAAACCCGGAAAAATAATGAAAAAAATATTTCTATTGGCGTTGCTAATGATTGGTTTCAACACTTTTACCGCCTATTCTCAGACAATATCAGACACAACAATATCTAAAACCACGAAAAGCAATATTTCAAACGGCGAATTGAAAGGATGGGTATTTGACCGTAACACCAAAGAACCCTTACGCTATACAAATATTTATGTTTTACACAAACACACAGGCACCATCAGCAACGAAAAAGGGCATTTCCTGATCAATATTTACAGACTGAAAAAAAATGATACTTTGCGTTTTCAGTACATAGGTTACAAAACTAAAAACCTTACCATCGGGCAGTTAGATACTATGTCAGCCGTTTATCTGAAAGAAGAAATATTCAGTTTGAATGAAACAGTGGTCTTCGGTAACGCTCCCAACCCGGAGAAAATCGTAAAAAAAGTTTTAGAGAATAAAGACTCCAATTACCGGGAAAAAACATGGGTTTGGAAAACTTTCCTTCGTATAAGAAATACCGACGATATTGATAAACTCACCCTGGATTACAAAAAAAGTACCATCCCGGAGCTTGACCGGGAAATGATTGCAAAGGCAGAAAAAGAAATACCGCGGCATACGGTTTCTTACACCGATTTTCTGGGAAAAATTTATTTGCCTGAAAACAAGAACGACACACTGAAAACTGACCCCATCCGAACGGTTGTCCTAAAGGAAGAAAATATGGGTGAAATGGTACAACTGGAAGAGATTTTCAGAAATATTTTTACCGGAACCGGCCATAATGAGTACTGGAAAATTAAAAGCGGTATCTTCGGCGGGAAATTAGATCTCGGAAAAGAAGACACCATCCCGGAAAAAGATACCCTAAGTACGAATAAAAGAAAACTGGAATATTTCAGCAAGACACTGTATTATGACTTGAGATACAGTTGGTTAAGCAACAAGCATGATTGGGAGTTCCTTTACAATACCGGCAGGTATAAATATACACTTGTAGGCGGTACACAGGTGAATGGCGAAGAGGTGTACATCATTGATTTTGTTCCCGATAAAAGAGGAAGATATGAGGGAAGATTGTATATTTCAGCCAATACTTATGCTTTGATCAGGGCGGATTATGAGTATGCCCCCGGAAAAACCGGTACGGATTTTCATCTTCTCGGTGTGGGCTATACGGAAAATGAATTCGAAGGTTCAATATATTTTGAAAAAAGAAATGACAATTATGTTCTGAAATACTTCTCTAAAAAGGTCGGAAGTGTTGTGAGTTTTGACAGAAACCTTGCCCTGCTGAAGAAACGAAAAAGATTCCTTTTTGATAAAAAACTTAAAGAGCTGAAAATAGGCGCCAAAGTTGAGGTAACATCTGAATCATCGGTTGAACTGCTGGTGCTTGATGAAAAGGAAATCACTCCGAAGCGGTTTGCCGATTTCAAACAAAAAAAACAGATGGATATAATCTATGTTGACCAGTTTAACGACAAATTATGGAAAGGTTTCCCGATTATCGAACCGACCAAACAGATGAGAGAATATAAAAAGCAAAATATAAATATCAATAAATAAACCATAAGGGCAAAAGGATCCAGCGCTCATTCGGATTTCTTGTTAGAGGCGAGACAGGTGTCATCCGAGTGCAAGAAGACATAAGGATTTTTAATCCGGCTTAAGGAAAACTTCCGGATTTGCAATCCGGAAGAGCGGTTAGGTTTTTCCCCTAAAGAAAAAAGACAGTTCAACTCAGAGCCGGCTTTCAGGCTGCCATGAGGGTAGGAGCCGGCGAAGAGTCTCCCCGCTTTAAAACTGCCCATGGAGCAAAAGGGTTTTTTGTGCGCCGGCCCGCCCTAAAAAATCATGGCAATTTATTTGTACGGCAAAATCGCGTAGTTCAAAAGCTTGTATCTTTGCAGCCAAAATTAAAAGGTTGGTTAATTACTGCTTAAACTATCACGTTACAAAGAAGTACGCAAAACCGCAGGCTATGGGTGGAAAGACTTTTGCAGAAAAAATATTGGGTGCCGAAAAGGGGAGTATTGTTTTCAAAAAACCGGATATTATCCTGTCGCACGACAACACGGCTTCCATTTTTAACACTTTCCGGAAAATGAACGGGGAGAAGGTGAAATATCCTAAACAATTGCTTATTGTGCTGGACCACAATGCGCCGCCCACAACGGCTAAGCTGGCTAACCAGTATCAGAAAATCCGCGACATTGTTCACGAACAGGGTATTTCCAAATTTCATGATGCCGGCAAAGGTATTTGTCACCAGATTATGGCAGGTTACGCCAAACCGGGTATGGTGATTGTGGGTAGCGACAGCCACACCTGTACTGCCGGGGCTTTCAATGCTTTTGCCGCCGGCATCGACCGCACGGAAGCTGCCGGACTTTGGCGACAGGGCGAGACATGGTTTCGTGTTCCGGAATCGTTAAAAATTACATTGCACGGGAAACTGCATCCGGGCGTTTATGCCAAAGATATTTCTCTGTGGATTATTGGTATGATTGGCGCGCGCGGTGCCGATTACATGTCCATCGAATATCACGGAGACGGGGTGAAAAACCTGACCGTTTCGCAACGCATGACGCTAACCAACCTTGCTTCGGAAATGGGCGCCAAAAATGCTGTTTTTCCCATGGATAATGTGCTGAAAGAATATCTCGGTGATAGTTATGCGGGAGGTGGTGTTTGGGCGGATGCCGATGCTGTTTATGCCAAAGAAATCGAAATTGACCTGTCGGAGATTTTTCCGGTGGTGGCGGCTCCGCACCAAGTGGACAATGTGAAGGCTGTCGCCGAAGTGAGCGGAACCAAATTACAGGAAGCCATGATTGGCACCTGTACCAACGGACGGCTCGAAGATTTGCAGATAGCGGCTGAAGTCATGAAAGGCAAAAAACTTCCCCCGGACTTTCAGATGATAATTGTTCCGGCTTCACAGAAGATATACATGCAGGCCATGAAAGAAGGGCTGATTGAAATTTTCCTGAATGCCGGAGCCAACGTTTTGTCTGCTTCCTGCGGGCCTTGCCTCGGCACAGGGCAGGGGATT
>CAYLSW010000260.1:0-3240 GCA_964386145.1 uncultured Lentimicrobiaceae bacterium
AACTACCGACTAATAACATACCCTATTGCATATAGTAGGATTATATCCGAAGTTGTCCAGCCATGTATTTAACAGTAAATGAGCGTTTAAAATGTTTGTAATCAATGAATTCATGGCTTTCCGTTTTAATAATTTCCAAATATAACAAAATTAATTGAGTTTTTCCTTATTAGTGAAACTCTATTTTGAAAATCCGCGATAAGCGGAGCATTCAAAATAGTTAGTTGAACTCATCCCGCTTTTTCAGCGGGATAGAGGTTAATACCCCGACCCTCTGGGGTTTCTTATATTGGGTTTCGGGTTCTACCCTGAGGTTTAATACCTTTCTATTCCTGAGTTTTGACCTGTTGGTTGATTTCTTTACCATATTTGGCTGGAATATTGGTAACTACTTTTGGTACGGCCACTAATACCCTTCAATACTTAAATCATCGGCAGCATTCGATCCAGAGCCTGAGTGATACCCTTGATGAACGAATTCTGATAAGGCAATTAGAACATTTTGATTTAAATCAGAAAGTCGCGTTTGCTAATTGAGCTTACGTTTGCGCCAGACTTTGGCAAAATAGGCGAAGGCTGGGTCTTGCAACAGGCGGCTGTCAGGTGCCAGCCCGTTCTGTGCAAATCCCATGGCTATTTGTTTTTGTTCAGCTTTGGCTTTGTCCGGATTTTCAGACAACTGCAAATATTGCAAAGCGAGGGTAAACTCCTTTTGCCGGATAAAGTAATGCACGGCTTCCATAATGAGTATTTCCGACTGCTGGTTACGAACAAAAGTATAAAGGCTGGTAAAAGGTAAGTCGAACTGCTCCAGACGATAAGCGTTGTATTGTTTTTCGAGGCGGACAAATCCAGGCAGAACAGAAGCGAAACCTTTGCTGAAAAGTTGCAGCGTGAGCCGGTGGTACTCCTCGGCAAAACGAAACAGATTTTCGTAAGTGTTGAAAGTACTGCCCATTTGACTATTGTCCCGGAAGCAGGATGCGGTTCCGGCGTAAATATGTTTTGCTTTTAGGAAATAACTTCTTGCAGCTGCCATTTGGTATGCACTTACCGCACGATTTGTTTGTGTGAAAAAGCGGGAAATCTCCTCCTTTTTCCATTGGCACCCGGCAATCTTAATTTTATCTGAAAGAGCATTGAGTCTGTTTTTTATTTTTTTATTTTTTGCTAATCCGTAATGTCGGCTCAGATTTTGCGCCAGGCGGTAAATGGAATCTGCTTTTTGAAAATGCCTTTTCCAGATTTCCATATTGGCCTTATTGGCTACGGACAAAATATAAGGAATCGTGGTTTCGGCAATGAGCGTATTCAATTGCGGGGAGTAGGGAAGTGAAAAAATTCTTTGCAGGTGCGCTGCTGAACTCAGATAGGTTATCGCTTGTACATTCCGGTTTTGAACGTGTAGCTGTGCGCCTGCAGAAACGATTTGTCGAAAAATGGCCGTGGCTGTTTCGGTAACATATTTATTTTGTGTTAGTTTTATATTGGATGGGCAGAGTCCGGGGTAATCTTTTGCAATTTGTAACAGCGTATCACGTGAGGCTATGAGATTGCTCTGTTTCAGCAATTTTCGTGAAACAGCAAGTCTTTGGTTTAACAGTCTTTCGCAGATAGCTGTTCGTAACGAATCAACACCGGGGAGCTTGTGGCAGGCCAGGTGTGCAGTGTGGATAAAAGAGAGTGCCTTATGGAAATACCCTTGCTCAAGGCTGGCTTCAGCCATCCTGAGCATCTCACGGGAATAGTGTGGATAACAAGGTGTCACTTTTGGCGGGTTTATTATTGTGTGGTCAGTATTCAGACTTTGGGAAGCCTTTTTTTTGTATCTGTCAGAGAGTTGAATATCATGATTTTCGGAAGCCATCAGTGCTACTTTCAGATAGGAAGTGGCCAGTCCGTCGCGGGTATGAATAAGGCAACTGTCGAATTTAGTGATGCGTTTTACTTCGGAAAAATGATTCTCAAAATAGGCGGCGTTTACCAAAAAGTACAATGCACGGACAAAGGACTGCCGGTGGATTTTCAACGATGATGCATTGATGAAGTATTTGTATATCTCCTGCGAAACAGTCGCCTGCCCGGATGGCTTATTCTGGTCGTAATAAGTTTGTATTTGCCTGACAAAATCAGCTTCTTTGTTATTGGGAAATAGCTGGGCAAACTCGCTGAAACTGGTTGCTATGTAAGGTTGTTGCTCTTGCGAAAGGGCCATGGCTTTGATGGAAAGTGCCACGTAACCGCGGGAAAAACTTTCTTTATCCTTCACGGAAGGGGAGTTCTGCTGCAGCTGTTGTTGCGACAGTGTTTCCATCCGTATTTGCCGCCGAATTATGGTTTTAAATGTTTTATTGAAGCCCAACGGGTCATTTTGACTAAGATGCAGACGTTGGGTTAAATTGTGCCGGCGGACGTAATATTCCAAACGGGTGAGCATGACATAGTTTAGGAAAAAATGGGAGGCTGGTGGCTGGTCTGCCCCTGAGGTTCCCATCAAAAGCCGGGGCATCTCCTGCATAATTTTATCATAGCCATAATAGTGATTGATAAGACCGGCTGTTTGTAAAAATCGGTGGTAATTATTTGATGTGTAAATTATGCGATTCACTTTCATTTTGACAGAAAGTGCCGAAAGTGTAATGTTTCCGGTGAAGGGTAGTGCAACACGACCTTTTGCAAGAGAAATAGTCCGTATTAAAGTGTCAATGAGGTGGTTGTTATTGTAAAACAGGAGTTCAACAGCAAGTTTTTTCGGTAGCAGCAACGAATCCACTTTGAAATTGCGGAAAAGAACATTGCCGGTCATTTGTTGCCCGTAGCCGGAATGGTGCAAGATGAACTGTCCGTTTGCTGTTTTGGAAAAATGAAAATGCATCTCAAAACTTAACTGTAACCTGAGGTTGTTTACATTTTTGTTGTTGTTGGAGGCCAGCAGGTTAAATACCGATGCCAGCTTGCTCTGCTTGTTTAGTGATGAGTAAGTAATGTCGAAGTCAAATTTTTGATTCCATGATTGTGCTGTTGCACTGATGGTTACAAACCCCAAAAGCAACGTAAGAAGAATAGGGAAAATATTTTTTTTCAATCTTAAAATATTTTTTTTGCAAAAGTAGGCAAACAGCGGAATTGTTTTTGTTTTATACTGAGACTACTTGAATTTACATTTCAAAATTCAAGTATAGCCAAACCATGCCGAACGCGTGGCAGGATTATGCCGCTCTCATTTTTGTATTTTACAAT
>CAYLSW010000261.1:0-3188 GCA_964386145.1 uncultured Lentimicrobiaceae bacterium
AGTTCGCTTGTTGGGGGACTGATTAATTCACAAATTGATCTATTGCGAAGCCAAACTGCTTTGATTAAACAATGCTCAATTTCCAATTTTCGAAATAGCGAAGGCTATTTCTGCGAGTCGAAAATCTGCGCTCACCTTTACTCTTCGTATTTTGACTTCTCCTGCCGAAAAACTTATGAATTAATCAGGCTAAATCGTCAGTAAAAAATTTCTAAAACTTTTTATTGATTTATTATCGGCTTTTGTCCTAACTTTGCACCTGAATCAAAACACAAAATCTTATGAAAAAGATGCTTATTGCCGGATTGTTTCTGATTTTTATCCTTCCGGAAGCCTTTGCTCAAAAGACAAATAAGATAATAATGGATCCTGCATTGCATAGTGATGTGCTGGTGGGAACCTGTACCCGTAGCGGTCTGGAACATGGCATTTTCAGCCGGTGGTTCAACGAGGAGTATAAAAATTATCATCCCAATGCAACGGCTGTCAAAGAAATCGCCAAAAGGATAAACAAAACCACCATCACCATTGTTTTCGGAAGCTGGTGCAGCGACAGCAAAAAGCAGGTCGGGCGTTTTTACAAAGTACTGGATGACGCCGGTTTCAACGACAGTCATGTTAAAAACATTGCTGTTTTGCGTTCTTTAAAAGCCGGTAATCCTGACATTTCAGATTTGCATATTCAACGGGTTCCGACTTTTATTGTTTCATATCACGGCAAAGAGGTCGGACGCATTGTGGAGTCTCCCCGGGTAAGTCTCGAAGCTGACCTTGCAGCTATTCTCAGCAATATCAGGTAATGAAAACTTTTTCGTCAATAAAAGAGACGATTTCCTATCTTGAACAAAAAAAAATTGCAAAAAACAGCATCGGTTTTGTTCCTACTATGGGGGCGCTGCACGAAGGGCATCTCGCACTTATGCGGCAGGCAAAAAAAGAAAACGATTTGCTTGTAGTGAGTGTTTTTGTGAATCCTGTTCAATTTAACAATGCCAATGATTTAAAAAAATACCCGCGTACTCCGGAAGAAGACAGCCAGAAACTGGAGGATGTACGCTGCGATGTACTTTTTGCTCCGGAAGCGGATGAAATGTATCCTGAAACGGTCACCAGGCAATATGATTTTGGCTCGTTAGATAAGGTGATGGAAGGAGCTTTCCGGCCAGGACATTTCAACGGTGTGGCCGTTGTGGTAAAAAAGCTATTTGACATTATCAATCCTGATCGTGCCTATTTTGGCGAAAAAGACTTCCAGCAGCTGGCAATTATTAAAAAGCTGGTGGAGATGGAAAGAATCCCTGTGGAGATCGTTCCCTGCCCCATTGTTCGTGAATCTGATGGCCTGGCCATGAGTTCGCGCAACAGCCTGCTCAGTTCCAAAGAACGGGAAATTGCGCCTTTCATTTACAAGTCGCTACTGGAAGCCAAGCGCCGGCGCAACCAAATTTGTGCTAACCCTCTGCGACAGATGATAATCAATACCTTTGAAAGTAACGAACATTTCCGGCTGGAATATTTTGATATTGTAGATGACAAAACCCTCCGGCCTGTCAGTGCATGGGATGACAAAGTAGGTACTGTTGCCTGCATAGCCGTTTGGCTTGGAACTGTACGGCTCATCGACAACATCCGGATTATTTAATACTTTTGCACAAAATTTTGTGGTAATTAATCAAATTGCAAAATGACAATTGAAGTCCTGAAATCGAAGATTCATCGTGCTACCGTAACGGAGGCAAACCTGAATTACCACGGCAGTATCACTATTGACGAGGAATTAACAGATGCGGCCAACCTGATTGAGAACGAAAAGGTCAGCATTTACGATATTACCAACGGCAACCGGCTTGACACTTATGTTATCAAAGGAGAACGCCGGTCGGGAGTGATAGGTTTGAACGGCGCTGCCGCACGTAAAGTTGCAGTGAACGATCTGATTATCATTGTTTCCTATGCTTCTTTGGATTTTGAAGAAGCAAAAAAATTTAAGCCACGTATCATTTTTCCAGATAAAAACAATTTTTTAATATAAGCCGGTAAAAAGTGCAGCGCAGACAGGTAATTTCTATTTTGAAGTATCTTCTTTTTCTCATTTTCGGGCTGGCCCTTTTGTGGTTGAGTTTCCGGAAACTGGATATGAATGAGGTATGGACAGATATTAAAGATGCCCATTACTCCTGGTTGTTCTTTTCGCTTTTTCTGGTGTTGATTTCGCATGTTTTGCGGGCTGCCCGCTGGAATTTGCTCATTGGCGGACTGAATTATAAAACACGGCTCACCACGACATTTTATTCCGTTATGATTGGCTATCTCGCCAATACTGCCGTACCACGTATGGGTGAGTTTGTCCGGTGCGGCGTCCTGTCAAAAAAAGAAAATATTCCTTTTAACGCCTTGTTCGGGACGGTTATCGTAGAGCGTATCTTTGACCTTATTGTACTGATACTGCTGATTTTTTCCGTGATAGTTTTTCAAATCAGGCTGCTGAATGATTTTTTGCATGAATTCCTCAGACCTTTTTTCAAAGCCGTTTTTGTCAACATCTGGAACATTAGTCTGTTTTCTATCCTTATTTTGTTTGCTTTTACAGGTACTTATGTTTTGCTTAAGCGAAACAAACATTGGTTTAACAACCATCCCCTTTATCTGAAGACGAGGGTTTTTTTCAAAGGGGTACTGGAAGGTGTTAAGACGGTAAAAACCATGAAAAATAAATGGTTGTTCCTCATGTATACTTTTCTTATCTGGCTGTTTTATGCACTGATGGTCTATGTCCCGGTGATGATGTTTCCAGAAACGTCTTCTTTGAGTTTTGTGGATGGCATCACCCTGCTCGCCATGGGAAGCCTCGGCATTGTTGCACCGGTTCCGGGAGGTATTGGTGCTTATCATTTTATTATTAAAACCATCCTGGTAAAACTTTATCACATCAATGCTGATGTAGCCATCTCTTTTGCTACCATAACACATGCCGGACAAACACTGCTAAACGTGGTTGTGGGCGGACTTGGATATTTGATTATCTTTCTGACAAAATCTCAAAAACCGAGTAATGAAAAATTATGACATCATAAAAAAGAAGATTCTACTGACAAAAGAATTATCAGCTGCGTTTTCTTTGTGGCATTTTCAGCAAAAGAAAATCGTTTTTACCAACGGTTGTTTCGATTTGCTGCATTTGGGTCATA
>CAYLSW010000262.1:0-3174 GCA_964386145.1 uncultured Lentimicrobiaceae bacterium
TACATTAACTTGTAATACAATAGTTTATGGATATAGATTTACAAGTTGGGTTAAAATAAAAACATTATCCTTGTACCACACCATTTTTCCCGTCATCCGAGGTGAGCGTTTGGACGCAAACCAAAGGGTATTCTTTTTTAACCCTCCCTCGCGCAAGTATTCCCGCGTTCGGCCTGTGGGAGGAGAGACTTGGGCGCTGTTTTATCCATTTAACCAGTCAAGAGCACAGATGATTACCAGGAGTTGTTTATTTTTAAAGAATGAGTGGGAAATACAAATTTTATAATCCCGATGGGATGTATTTTGTTTCATTTGCTGTTGTCAGGTAGGTTGATATTTTTACCAGAAGTATCTATTGGGAGGTAATTATTGACAGTTTTAAGTACTGCCAAAGGGAAAAAGATTTGTTGTTGCATGCTTACGTGATAAGGAATGATAAAAACAGGCGTTATTTCATGAAAATGTTGTTAATGATATGAAATGATTGGTTTTGAATTTGGCCCAAGTCTGCCGCTGCACAGAGCCGGCAACAAAGACTTGCACCATGAGGCGTTGTTACATGCTTTGTTGCAAAAGCATTTTGCGTAGCAACCGGGTTTTATCCTGAACATCAAGTGTTATGGCATATACCGAGACAGTGGCTCCGGATATGGCATCTATATTTTTCCCCACCTCCAAAGATTTTGAAGCCGAATAGCCTGAAAACTGTTTCAGCCATCCTCTGGCGGTAATTTCCTGTCCATGGGTAGCCTCATAATTGAAAACCTTTACCAACCGTACTGTAGCAATGGTATCGAACAGAATAAAATAATCAAAGTATTCGTATTCCGGGTTCTCTATGGGCTGCCCCGATGAGGAAGAACAGCCTCCGGCGCGGCAACTATTCACTCGTCCAATGTAGAGATAGTATTGGGTATTTTCATTGTTTGTTTCGACAATGCTGAAATATTTCCCTCGTATTTCTTCTTTACTCTCCACCGAAGGAAGTAATTTTAAAGGAACCATTTGGGGGTTTTCCATCCGGGTAACCTTTCGCAATATCTTAAAAACAGATTTATGTTCGTAGTTGATAGCATCCTGACCAAAAGAAAGACCAAAAACAATAAATATTCCCCAAAAAACAATTCTCATCGTATTTTCTCTTTAAAACATGAAACCGAAACCGGCATTAAAAGCATTTGAATAGTGGCTATCCGCGCCGGACTTAAGGAATTGAAAATCGGTTTTCAGCACCACTCCCCTCGTTAACTTCCAGCTTAAACCGGCAGTGATCACACGTTTCCGATAAGCCGGGTTCTGCAAAATCCCCTGAGCAACCGAACGTTGCGTATTAAATGCCGAATAACGGAAAAAAGGTAGCAATTCGCTCTTTACCTTGCCAAACAAGCGAAAAATATTGTAACCAGCTTCGAGATAAAAACCGGACATGCTACGTCCCAGATTTCCAGGCAAACCATCTTTAGCATCAAAATAGTTGTACTGCAACGTATTGGAAAGTTGCGTATAATATAGCTGACCTCTCAGTTGCCATCCTTTTATAGAATAACGTACGTCGGCGCCCCACATCATCACGCCCACCACCGACGAGTCGGCCTGTGCCACCGCCAGCGGTTCCGATTTAATTAGTCCATCAAAAAGTGAACTTTGCGTTTTTCCGAAATATCCCGAAATTCCGACATTTAATCCGCGAATTCCATAATAGGACACCCTTGCTGAGAAATTTAGAAAACTCAGCTGAGAAAGTGCCCCTTTTTGTCTTCCTTTACGTAATCCATTACCATTTAGTATTTTACTATTACTAAAACTATTCAGACCGTTGATTATGTATGCCTGATAACGAAGGGATACAGGTAAAATATTCCCCGTTACTCCCATTCCGATTTCCCGCCAGGTGGTGGGGACAATATACTTGTCGATGAGTGGTCGTTCCACACCATTGAAAGCCGTTGGTTCATGGTATTCATTAACAATCCCCATGGGAACCAGCAGCAGTCCCCCACGAATGTTCAGAAACGAATTTACTTTGTATTGCAAAAAAGCCTGTTCCACAAAGACTTCTTTCACATGTTCATACTCAATTTCCGAAATAAATTGCAACCTTCTGCTGAAACGGTAACCAAAAAGCAAAACCATCCGGTGAACATCCAATTTTCCATTATATCGCACCTCATTACTAAATGACTGATTGTAATGTACCTCTCCATATCCACCAATGAGCAGACGGCCGTTAGTAGCCAGTAGTTTCTCGGCACTGTTCATCATGGGAGGCAGCGAATCAGCTCGTAAATTCTCTTTCGGCTGTGCATTTAAGAACAGAGAAAGCAGGAACAAACCTGTTAGTAAAAAGTCTCTTTTCATTATAAAAAAAATTTATGGATTTCTAGAGTGTAAAGATATTCACAGCGTCAACAGAGTCATCTACCCGGATGAAGGTATTTTGGAAAGACCTTTATCTTTTCCGGTAAGTTATGCTGAGGCCACCTGAATTTACAATTCAAAATCCAAGCATAGCCGAACCATGCCGAACGCGTGGCAGGATTATGCCGGCTCTCATTTTTGCATTGTACAATAAAAGCGGTATAAATGAGCGGTAAACTAACCAACCGATTGTTTAAAATGACGTTTATTATGCACAAACTTAACATAAAAATTTAAGTATCTCAGATTCCGGCCTTTCTGATACATCTTGATAAATAGGACTTTGGACTAATATCGAATCCTGATTATTACGCAATGGTGATATACTTCGATTCTTTGTCCGACTTATAAGTAATTTTAAATAATACAAAATTAACAACTTGCTAACATTCTATTAATATTTAAGGTTTATTCTTGCTCTTTCGTTTGATTAAAAGAATTAAGTAATTCACATTTTGAAATTTAATTTGGCTTAAATGAACAACAGGAGAACACTTGAAGTTGTTGTTTTATCGGATATGCATCTTGGTACTTTCGGCTGTCGAAGCAAAGAATTAACACAATACCTCAGGAGCATTCATCCGAAGACGCTTATTCTCAACGGTGATATAATTGATATATGGCAGTTTAACAAACGGCTCTGGAGCCGGTCGCACACCACTGTTATCAAAGAGATTATCTCCTTGCTTTCAACGGGGACACGCGTTTTTTATATTACAGGAAACCACGATGAGATGATAAGGCGTTATACCGGTT
>CAYLSW010000263.1:0-3171 GCA_964386145.1 uncultured Lentimicrobiaceae bacterium
GAACTTATACTCATGGAAACGGGCGGTATGAAAGGCAAACGGCGTGAGTTGGTACGTGAAGAACTTCATTCCCTATTGCAAAATGCTTTTGGTGTTGAACATATCTATTCCGAATACGGGATGACAGAATTGTTGTCGCAGGCTTACTCACAAGGTCGGGGAATTTTTTCTGCTCCACCCTGGATGAAAGTACTCATCCGTGATATAAACGATCCGCTGAGCCTCTTACCCGCAGGTAAAAGCGGCGGTATTAACGTGATAGATCTAACCAATATTTACAGTTGCTCATTCATAGCAACGCAGGATTTGGGGAGGTTGTATCCCTCTTTGCATTTTGAAGTGCTCGGCCGCTTCGACAACAGCGATATCAGGGGATGTAATCTACTGGTACAGTAGGGGCCAGTGCTTTAAGGGTTGGTGCTGGAGTTATCAGACACGATGCGGTAAATAAAAACAAACAACCTGGATAAGAATTCATACCAGGCCATTATTTTTTTTTCGGAAGTTTGGAATTCAGGTTTTTTTGTAAATTAGAGCCACCAAATCGAAGACGATGATAAGCAAGGAAGAATTACTGGAAGCCATTGAAATGGTCATGGACGACAATCTGGAGGACGCACATCGTGTTGTACAACATTACGAATGTCCTGAGGCATGCTGGTTTCATGCGTTTCTGCACCGCAAAGAAGGCGACAACTGGAACGCAAATTACTGGTATGAAAAGGCGGGCAGAACCATGCCGACAAAAAATCTGGATGCTGAGCTACAGGAGATTCAACAATGGGTTGAGAACATGTAAGCGACCCCGGAAATACAGCTTTACCGGACTTTTTCGAAAGAAAAAAATTCATAATGCCCATACCCTTTGTCTCAGCTGTATTCGACAAGACCTTTTTCAAATGATCCGGAAAGCAGTTGGCCTGAACCAGGAAGCCTACTTTTTTTCGTAAGTAACGATAATCTTCCCCAGCGGAGTCTTAGTATCTGTAACAATTTGGCTGCCATTCCACTTTCCAAGTTTATTGACTATCTGCGGCTGTGTGCTGAAATAATAACTGATATTATGCTCCTTATCCATTTTCCATTTGGTTTCGTGGGTGTTGTTATCAAGCATCAGAACCAAAACCGAGTCGTTTATTATACGGAAGCTGATTTTCTTTTGTTCGGCCACAATGTGAGCTATAATTTCCGGAGGTAATTTGGTCTTTCCAAAATCGGTTTGCACACCAGCTACTTTCCAGTTACCGATAAGCTTACTCTCGGGGCTGTTGCATGCACCCACAAAAACTATGGCCAAGAGAGCCAATATCCAAAATTTCTTCATCTTTTTCATTCTTTATCCGACAAAAATACATCCATATTTTGATTTGCAAAATGAACCATCGTTTGACTACCTGCCTGACCTAACCATTACGTGAAAACTGCCCGACTATCTCCTGACAGCACAACAGCTCATCACTGAAAGCATTGATTTTAGCAAACTTTTATTCTCAAATCTGTAATACATTTTCAAAATTCTTATTTTTGAAAAATGTTATTTGTAGAAAATTTATGTATCGCCGTTAAAGAGACGCCGGTAGTCAAAAATGTAAGCTTTCATATGAAAAAGGGAAGCTGTATGGGTCTTGTTGGTGAGTCGGGATCAGGAAAATCTCTGACTGCCTTATCTGTTATGGGTCTGTTACCCAAACAGGTAAACGTTACTGATGGTAAGATTATCTTCAAGGATAACGACCTGCTTTTGCTTCCGGGAAAAGCCATGCGAGAAATAAGAGGCCAAAAGATTTCCATGGTTTTTCAGGAGCCGATGACAGCACTCAACCCCGTGATACATTGCGGGAAACAGGTGGTTGAAGTCATCCGTCAACATCAAAATGTTTCCAAAAAAGAAGCACGACGACAGACGCTTTCGCTTTTAGAAAAAGTACAAATCTCCCGTCCAAAGGAAATTTTCTCCTCCTATCCGCATCAAATTTCGGGTGGACAGAAGCAACGTATTATAATAGCTATGGCCCTGGCCAACCATCCGGATATCCTGATAGCCGATGAGCCCACCACCGCACTAGACGTAACCGTGCAAAAAGAAATTTTGCTGTTATTGAAGAAGTTACAGCAGGAAACAGGCATGAGCCTGTTGTTTATCTCTCACGATCTGAAAGTGGTCTCCGGCATTGCCGACGAGATAATGGTGATGTACAAAGGAGAAATTGTTGAGCGGGGCAATGGTGCCAGAATTTTCGGTCATCCAAAACATCCATACACCAAAGCGCTGCTTGCCTGCCATCCACCAATGGACAAGCGACTGAAAAAGCTGGCCACGCTGGATGACTTTATGCAGTTGTCAGGTAAAAGCCACTTTCAACCGGAAGAAGAATCAGCCAATACACGAAAGCGGAGGCTGGAGGAGCTTTACAACAGGACACCGTTGCAGAAAACGGAAAATCTGATAAAATCCTATCCACTACAAAAATCGTGGCGGGGGAAAATAGTTCGCGAGCTCAAAGTAGTCAACCATATAAGTTTCAAGGTATTTCCAGGCGAGACACTGGGTCTGGTGGGCGAGTCAGGATGTGGCAAAACAACCCTTGGCAGAAGCCTTCTTCGGCTTATTGAACCCGACAGCGGCAAGATTTATTTTGAAGATACCGAACTGCTCTCACTTTCGCGAAAAGCGCTTCGGCCCTTTCGCAAAAAGATGGGTATTGTCTTTCAGGACCCTTACTCTTCGCTCAATCCCAGGCTGAACATCGGTAAAGCTATCATGGAACCTATGCAGGTACACCACATTTATAAAAACAATACGGAACGAAAACAAAAAACCCTCGAACTTATGATAAAAACAGGGCTGAAAGCAGAGCATTTCTACCGTTATCCACATGAATTTTCAGGTGGTCAGCGGCAGCGTATTGTCATTGCCCGTGCACTGGCACTCCAACCCCGGTTTATCATTTGTGATGAGGCCGTTTCCTCCCTTGACATTTCGGTACAAGCCACCGTCCTGAACCTGCTGAACCGGCTCAAAGCCGAATTTGGCTTTACTTATATTTTTATCTCACACGATTTGTCGGTAGTACGTTTTATGTCTGACCGCATCATGGTGATGAAAGAAGGTGAAATTATTGAAGCAGGAGATGCCGATGAAATCTATTTTCATCCGCAACAACCTTATAC
>CAYLSW010000264.1:0-3170 GCA_964386145.1 uncultured Lentimicrobiaceae bacterium
GATTAAAACTTAAATCCAATAATGGGTGTAACAGATACCCCTTCAAAACCCAGCACATAAATAATGCTGGTACGCACGCCAAGTATCAAATTACTTTTAAATTGGTAATAATAATCCAGGTCGAGAACGGCTCCCGCTTCTTCATCGACTTTTTTATCAATGTAAGGTGTGAAAGAGGTGATTTGTCCGTTTTGTAACGTCATGTTATAAGCTGCTTTGGTGGTGGTTTCCCGGTAATACACAAATCCTATTTGTGGCATAATTTTATGGCCTTTGCCAAGACTAAATTCATACCCGAGGTTAATAGTGAAATTTTTGATAGTATAGTTATATTCCTGCCCCTGATAAATGAAGTCAAGGTATTTCCTTTTCAGGGGAACATAAAGCATTTTTGCCGAGAATATCAACCCGTCATTCAGCCTTATGCCGCCTTCAAACCATATATCCTGGCCACGAACCACGGGCTTGGGCGTTAATCCGGTTACCGGGTCCTTGAAGTTATTAATATAAGGTGCCATGCCTATATCCCAATACATTCCGGCACCGAATTTGACGTAAGCTCTTTGCTTTTTGGGCTGTTGGGCAAAAGAAACAAGCGGAAGCAAAAAAATGAAACCCCAGAATATTATTTTTTTAATCATTTCTGTATTTTGTCATTTATAAATATATTAATTTCTGCTCATTAAAGTTTAATGGCTATACCAAGATTTGCTTTTACATAAGTAGTATAGCCGGTAGAATATTTCTTAATATTCGAGGCGTTGTGTCCTGCTTGTAAGACAATATTCATTCTCTGCGAAATATTGTAAGTAAATTTTACGCCATAACGCCACGAGAACTCCGTAGTTTTTAAAAATATCGTGCCCGGGGTGTAATCCACAATTTTCCCATTGGTGTCGACACTAGATGACACTAAGAATAAAGAAGCCCATTTTCTGGTGGTGAACCCCATACCAACATAAAATCCCATCTTGAACTTTTTGTAAATTTTAAAATCGAAGTTGGTTTTTATCCCATAACTGAGGAAGTTGACCTGATCTTGTGAAAAGGACATGGCTTCTCCCCAAGATAATGATTTAATATAGGCATCCAATGCCGTTGGAATAAAGTTACCACTATAATTAGAACCATTTCCATTGACTTCCGGGATTAAATTATCCACATTGTCATAGTCTAAATAAACCCCGAGGGAAATAACACTCCATATGTTTCGGTTGACACTAAGGTCAACATTATAACCGTTCAAATTCCATTGATCTGAAACCGAGTAGCCTCCGGTAACCTGAAGGTCGTATTTCGATTGGGCAGAAGCCCCGTTTCCGAGGAAGAGGAAAATAAGAGCCAGCACCATGCCAGCTCTTGTTGTTAATAGTTTTTTATTTTGCAACATGTTCCCAATAAAATTTAAAATAATAATCTAATTGATCTGCCGACTTAATGTTGTAATAATGGCCATCGTCCATAATGCGCCATGGGTCAGGCTTGCCTGTTATTGTAGCAAGTGCACTACGCCTTGAAATATAATTATTGTATTTTAATACATTCTTATTGCCTGTTAAACTTAGAGAAAAAGCGACATCTATTTTAGGCTCAAATGTCACTTTCTTTTTTGCTACATCATATCCAACTTTTACATCACCCTTGATTGTTAAAGAAGCAGCATGATAAAAAAGACCTTGAATTGAAACGACAACAAACTGTTCTGTGTTTTTGTGTTCCTGCCAGTTATCATCAAAGGTTATATTTTCATCTATCCAATGTCCATATTTAACATCTCGCCTAGTAAATACAAATGTTCCAAGATATGGATCGCCATTAGTAGATGGGATAAAATACCCCTTGCTATCAAACTTTAATTTACCGAAAACCCTATAAATCATCACGTGAGAGGATCCTCCAAAAAAATCACGATAATTTTGTCTTAACCGAAGTCTAGGAATGTAGGTTACTAATACATCTTTTTCAGGAACCTTTGTATAATCAAGATTGCTGGTTACCCATTTGAACGTGGTTGTTCCTGTACCACTACCGGAACCACCTCCAGAGCCTCCACCATTGCCACCACCGGGTGCAATAATATTAACATAATCAGTATTATTAATTGGCCTAACCACAACAGTAGGATTATCAGCAGCATAGCTATCATCAACACGACTAACCGGCTCTGCTGCTGCCGATTTTAGATTATTAAGCGCTATCAAGTCTCCTACATTCCACGTATCACGCACCAAAGGATGCCATGTTACGGTAACACTTGAAATTTTATCCCAATCAAAATCTTTTTCGTATGGAAGATAAATTTCCAAATTCTGTGAAGCAAGCTCTTTTCTTAAAGCATTCAATTCGTCAATTGTTGAAGCGGAGCTTTTCTCATGCGGTAAATTCTTCGAAAGTATGGGATACTTACCAGGATTGGTATAAATGGTATTTAAAAACTCTTTGGCAAAAAAAGACTTGTCCAAAGCACTTTTATTTCGCTGTTTAAAACCTTTTGCCAAAAGGTCTTTTTCATACTTGGTAATATTTGCCTGATCTCCAAGTAAAGCAGCCATGGAAATAGCTTCCGAATTGTCATTTTTCACACGTACGAACGTCACAAGGTAATTTCTGGCTTCGCTGTTTTTAATGGTTTTCCCTATTGCAAGGGAAGTTTCCTTCATTAAAGCAATTTGTTGAATCTGTTGCGGTGTCAATTGTGTTTCGGTAATTTTATTTTCCGGCCCTGTATTGTCTTTCTGGCAGGCGGTAAAAGCCAGTACCATCAATAACAAAACGGCTATTCCTGTAATTATTTTTTTCATTATTTCTCAAAATAAGTTAAAAAGGTGTTCCTGCTGTTTTCAGGGCACAGCTGCCCGTTCCGGTGTTTTACTTTCGCTGTTTTCTCAACGTGCCGTATTTTGTACTTATTCACTTCCAAAACCGGTAGGGATAAATTTAGTTTTGTATCTTTGCCGGGCTACCTCCTTTCTTTGTTTTGTAGTTGTATATTCGCATTATCTTCTCATTTCAATCAAAGGAGGTATTTATACTCCTATGGCGTATTTTTCTCCCATTATTGAATTTCCATTCAATTCACTAAAAGATCTGGTTTTGGCCGATGTTATCATCAGCGTGGGTTGGGCGTTGTTGATTTCTTTTGCAAAGAGAAAAAGAAAAAATGAGAAAAC
>CAYLSW010000265.1:0-3157 GCA_964386145.1 uncultured Lentimicrobiaceae bacterium
TTTCTCCAAGAACAGGTCGAAGTTTGTCAGCAAATTTTTCTGTGTTCAGCAACAGGGGAGAGCCTTCGGCAGTCCAGAGTTTTTCATACAACTTTGTGGATTTTGGTGCACGAAAAGGCACAATGATGAGGTTGACCAGTATTTTCCGCAGAAGCCAAGGCATTTCCATGACTCGTCTGTCGTTTAAAAACTGTGACAGAAAGCGGCGTACTGCTTTTACCTCTGCTTTGTCCGGAGTCCCGACATTAATAAGTAATACAGCTTTTTGTCCTTTTTGCATAAGTTGAACAGGATAGTCTGTTGTTTTTCAATAAATGCAGCTATGGCTGCTCTTCATTGAAAAGATAGGGCAAAGATAGGAAAATCAATAGCCGGATATTTGTCATTTTCATAGTCCGGAAAATCACAAGTCAGTTTTGTAGCTTCTTTTCGTTTTTTCATTATTTCAAGACACATGAAAAACTCATGTTTAAGTTTTAGGCACACGACTTGTCCTGCTTCAAGCAGGAAAGGGATGATGAAAAGGCTTTGCGATTTTATCGAAAATTCTTTTTTGCGGTCTCTGCGTGAAATATAGACATTTGGTAATCAATGAAAGAAAAAAGGGTTGCGAGAAAACCCGCAACCCTTTTGAGATAAACTGTGAAGAAATTTAGACAACTCCCTGGGCAAGCATAGCATCGGCAACTTTTACAAAACCACCAATGTTTGCGCCTTCCACATAATTTACGTAATCGCCTTCGGTACCATATTTGACACAGGTAGCGTGGATGTCTTTCATAATTTGATGGAGGCGGCTATCTACCTCTTCGCGTGTCCAGCTCAGACGCAGGGAATTTTGGCTCATTTCAAGGCCTGAAACAGCGACTCCACCGGCATTGGCTGCTTTGCCGGGAGCAAAGAGTATCTTATGCTCATGGAAGACCAAAATTGCCTCCGGTGTGGAAGGCATGTTAGCACCTTCGCTTACTGCAATACAACCGTGGGCCACCAGTTTGCGGGCATCCTCTTCACTCACTTCATTTTGCGTAGCACAAGGCATGGCTACATCGCATTTTACACCCCACGGACGTTCGCCGGCATGATACTCAACACCATATTTGTCGGCATATTCTTTGATACGGCCGCGTTTTACATTTTTCAGGTTAAGAACGAAAGCCAGCTTTTCGGTATCAATACCATTGGGGTCGTAGATGTATCCGGAGGAGTCGGACAAGGTAACCACTTTTCCGCCCAGCTGGGTCACTTTTTGTGTAGCATACTGGGCAACATTTCCTGAACCGGAAATCACCGCGGTTTTGCCTTCGAATGTTTCTCCTTTGGTGGCCAGCATTTCATTGGCAAAGTAGGTGGCGCCATATCCGGTAGCTTCGGGACGGATCAACGAGCCTCCCCATTCAAGGCCTTTGCCTGTGAGAACACCGGTAAACTCGTTGCGCAATCTCTTGTACTGTCCGAAGAGAAATCCTATTTCACGTCCGCCTACACCAATATCACCGGCAGGAACATCTGTGTCAGGTCCGATATGACGTTGTAACTCAGTCATAAAGCTTTGACAGAAACGCATGACCTCATTATCCGACTTTCCTTTGGGATCGAAATCGGAACCCCCTTTTCCACCACCCATAGGCAGGGTTGTTAGTGAGTTTTTGAGCACCTGCTCAAAGGCCAGAAATTTCAAGATACCGAGGTTGACAGTAGGGTGGAAACGCAAACCTCCTTTGTAAGGGCCAATAGCGCTATTCATTTCGATACGGAAGCCACGGTTGATACGGACGCTTCCTTTATCGTCCAACCATGGGACACGAAACATGAGAACACGTTCGGGTTCAATCATTCTGTCAAGGATTTTAGCCTCTTTGTACTGCGGATTTTCTTCGATAAACGGAACCAGAGATTCCACTACTTCATGAACGGCTTGATGAAATTCAACTTCGCCGGGATTTTTGGCAATGACCTTAGCCATAAAGTCATTGATCTGCTGTTCGTAATTTGCCATTTTAGATTTTTTTTAAAGGTTCAACGTTTTTTTTATTTCTAAGCCCGAAATTACCTATAATCCTAAGCCGGTGAATATTTCACAGCGGCATTTGGGGGATTTTCGTAGTGATTTAAGGGAATTACGTATTGATTGGTTTAGTTTTGCTATTTGTTCTTCTATAAGTTTCCTGATGAAAGCAGGGTAATATTTCTGTTTTCGAAATCAATGCCTGTCACCTTCTGACATATAAAAAAGCCATCCTGAAGAGGATGGCTTTTTTATATGAGAAATAGTTTAAACCGATAATTATCTACAATACAGGATATTGTTTAAAAATCTCAGCCGATCGCATAAGAATATCCACATATTGCGCACGCCGGTATGCAAACGGATCATTCACCTTTTTCATGGAGAGGTTGCCTCTGAAATCATCGAGTGAGCCATATTGTTTGTTGGCCATCCATATCTCCATGTCTTCAAGAATTTTCTGAATTTGCTGCGGACCGTGTTTGTAAAGTGTACTTACCACCTGAACAGCATCGGCACCGGCCAAAATCATTTTAATGACATCTTCGGCGTTGAAGATGCCTGTGTTGGCACACACATCGCATTTGAGCTGGTCATACAGCATCCCGGCGTAGCGCAATGGCAGGCGGCTGTCCTGTTGGCTGCTCAGGTTATAGGGGAAATGCATTTTTTCGCTGTCGATATTGATGTCGGGCTGAAACAGCCGGTTGAACAGAACCAGTCCGTCAACACCTTTTTTATCCATCTCGTTAAAAACATAAAGCGGGTTGGTGTAGAACGAGCTCAGCTTTACGCTAACCGGAATATTCACCGCTTTTTTAACACCTGCAATCACATCCAACTCTTCATTAATAATGGCACTTCCTCTCATGTCAAATTCACGGGGATTGTTGTAGAAGTTTAATTCCAGAGCGTCAGCACCGGCATCTTCCAGTTTCTTTGCCCATTCGTACCAGGTATCATCAAAAACAGCATTCAGGCTGGCAATGAGTGGAATACTAACCGCTTCTCTTGCCTCTTTAAAGTGCATGAGAAATTCTTCAGGGCCGGCTTCATAAATGTCCTGTGGGAAAATAGTTGTCATCTCGGCATTTCGTTCGGCATACTCGCCCATTTCTTCCTCCATTTGGAGATGTTCCAGGTTTACCT